>NZ_JBFRGW010000122.1:0-310 GCF_052115545.1 Microvirga sp. 2MCAF35 | reverse complement strand
GTCTGTCCGGCGATGGCCGTCATGGACTGGGCGGTGGCCTCCATCTCGGTGGCGGCCGAGGACAGTCCCTGCGTCAGGGCCGAGACGTTGAGCTCGAAGCGCTTGGTGAGCTGGTCGAGCACCTCGGCGCGGCGCATCTTGGCCTGGTTCTCRRCCTCCTGCGCGGCCGCGAGATGGCGGGCCTCGATGGCGTTGTCCTTGAACACCTGCAGCGAGCGGGCGAGCGCGCCCACTTCGTCCTTGCGCTCCACACCTGTCACGTTCACGGACAGGTCACCGTTCGCCAGTTGGTTCATGGAACCGGAAACGC
>NZ_JBFRGW010000121.1:0-356 GCF_052115545.1 Microvirga sp. 2MCAF35 | reverse complement strand
ACGGAGCAGGGCGCGGCGTTCATGGAGCAGTGCAAGAAGGCGCTGTCCGACCTGGACCGCGCCGAGATGCTGATTGCCGAAGGCAAGCACAAGGCCACCGGCCACCTGATCGTGTCCGCCCCGGCCGCGTTCGGCCGCAAGCATGTGGCGCCGCACGCGCCGGCGTTTCTGCGTGCCAATCCCGAAGTGCAGATCTCGTTCAACCTGACGGACCGCGTGGTGGATCTCGTGCGCGAGGGCTACGACGTCGGCATCCGCATCGGCGGCGCCATCGACCCGAATTTCGTGGCGATCAAGCTCGCGACGAACAAGCGGGTGGTCTGCGGCACGCCGGCCTACTTCGCCAAGCATGGGGT
>NZ_JBFRGW010000120.1:0-371 GCF_052115545.1 Microvirga sp. 2MCAF35 | reverse complement strand
ATCAGCGCCTCAGAGCCGCCGGGAAGCCCTTCAAACTCGCCATCGTGGCCACCATGCGAAAGTTCATCACCATCCTCAACGCCATCACCCGGGACGACACGCTCTTCCGATACCCCTAAACGACAGTTGCTTGTCCCGGCCATCCCGATCGGAAGGACGCGGCGCTCCAAACAACAGGGATGGCCGGCACAAGGCCGGTGATGACGTCGAGGGTGATGTGGTGGAGGCGGTGAGAGCAACGTTATGTTCTGTCTTTGTTCTTGACAGGGCTGTTAAGCTCGGCTATATCGTTGGGTACTCCCGCCCACCGAGGGGCGCGCTCGCGAGGCGTCAGCCAGTGTGGGGCGGGAGGCGGTCCCGCCGCAGGTCTC
>NZ_JBFRGW010000119.1:0-371 GCF_052115545.1 Microvirga sp. 2MCAF35 | reverse complement strand
TCAGTCGCGGAGGCGATCCGCTCGATTGGTGTGACGGAAGTTACCTATTACCGGTGGCGCCAGGAATACGGCGGGCTCAAGGGGGATCAGGTCAAGCGGTTGAAGGAGCTTGAGGCCGAGAACGCCAGGCTTCGTCGCGCCGTATCGGATCTGACCCTTGACAAGATGATCCTCGCCGAGGCTGTCAAGGGAAACTTCTAAGCCCCGCCCGCCGCCGCGCCTGCGTGGATCATGTGATCGCAGAACTGGGCCTGTCCGAGCGACGGGTTTGCCGGGTTCTGGGTCAACACCGCTCCACGCAGCGTAAGATCCCGACCGCAGCCGATGACGAGGCGGCCTTGACCGCCGACATCATCGCGCTGGCCCTCCAG
>NZ_JBFRGW010000118.1:0-384 GCF_052115545.1 Microvirga sp. 2MCAF35 | reverse complement strand
GTACCGGTGTGATCCACTCCGGCCGTGATGACCTGAACCAGTACAAGGCCGTCTTCGCTCACGCGACCGACAAGCGCACCCTGGCTGACGCACTGGAAGGCGCCGACGTGTTTGTTGGCCTGTCCGGTCCGAACCTGCTGAGCGCTGAAGGCCTGAAATCCATGGCGGCCAACCCGATCGTGTTCGCATGCTCGAACCCGGATCCGGAAATCTCCCCGGAACTGGCGCACGCCACTCGCAACGATGTGATCATGGCCACCGGCCGTTCGGACTACCCGAACCAGGTCAACAACGTACTGGGCTTCCCGTTCATCTTCCGTGGTGCCCTGGACGTTCGCGCCAAGCGCATCAACGAAGAAATGAAAGTGGCTGCTGCCAACGCCC
>NZ_JBFRGW010000117.1:0-390 GCF_052115545.1 Microvirga sp. 2MCAF35 | reverse complement strand
ACGTGGTCGGCGGCTCGGGCAACGACACGGTCTATGGCTCGGCCGACGCCAACGAGCTCAACGGCCAGGACGGCAACGACATCCTGGCGGGTGCCGACGGGGCCGACACCCTCTGGGGTGGCAATGGCAACGACTGGCTCGAGGGCGGCAACGGTAACGATCTCGTGGCCGGTGGCTTGGGTGCCGACACGCTCAGCGGCGGCGCTGACATCGACACGCTCGTCTATGATGGGGCGGAGGTGGCTCTGGTCGACCTGCGCACCGGCTACACCGCCGGTCAGGCGGCGGGCGACGTGATCAGCGGCTTCGAGAACGTGGTCGGCGGCTCGGGCAACGACACGGTCTATGGCTCGGCCGACGCCAACGAGCTCAACGGCCAGGACGGCAACG
>NZ_JBFRGW010000116.1:0-407 GCF_052115545.1 Microvirga sp. 2MCAF35 | reverse complement strand
GGACGCCTGGCGGTTAGCCGCCGATCCTTCCTCTATTCGTGAGCACCGACTTAGCAGGCCTGACAACGAATGCGAGGGTTTGTCGACACGCTGAAAGCCGTATTCCCGCATGCTGTTTGCCATCATCGGGCTGATCTTTTTTATCGAGAGCATCCTGTTAATCGTATATGCTCATAAAAAAAAGAACGGCTTCTTAAAATATATTGGGATCGTCCTCAGCATCGCGATCATTGTGATGATCGTCACCAGTTTGACACACGGCTGACGCCTGCCCTCAAACTTCCAGACTATGTCGAAAGACTCAGTTTTTAAAAATTGCCGCCTATCCCTTTTCAGCGTTTTTCTATAGATGTTAGAATCCCAATTGCATCGAAATATAGAAGGGAGTTTTCTGCCATGCATTACGG
>NZ_JBFRGW010000115.1:0-414 GCF_052115545.1 Microvirga sp. 2MCAF35 | reverse complement strand
ACTGAGCGGCCTTGCGCCGTCAGCACATCAACCTGCCGCAACTTCGCGACAATCTCTTCAGCCGTGTGTCTCTTCCTGGGCATTCTCTCGTCCTCCAAATGGCAAAAAGCCATACATCAGGGAGGACCACTTCAAAGGGGGCAGGCCATCAGGCTCAAACCTCATTAACGGCCTTGATGGAAACGATAAACTCAAAGGCGGACGAGGCCGAGAAACCTTCGTTTTCAACACGAAACTCTCCAAAAAGAACATCGACAGAGTCTTAGTGCCCGTTTGAGAATTGCTACGGGTGAGCGATGCGGCGGAGCATGAGGCTGCTCATGGCCACTCCGATCATGGCGTCCGAGACGTCGCAGCGCTCCTCATAGTCGCGCACCAGCCGGCGCCAGCGCATCATCCAACCGAACGTTCTTT
>NZ_JBFRGW010000114.1:0-432 GCF_052115545.1 Microvirga sp. 2MCAF35 | reverse complement strand
TGCCGTAGAGCGTGTCGTTGCCCGCACCGCCGGTCACGTTCTCGAAGTTGCTGATCACGTCGCCCGCCGCCTCGCCATAGAAGGCCGAGTTGGTTCTGATATCGACGTAAACACCGCTGAGATCGGCGCTATAATCAAGCGTATCGATGTCGGCTCCTCCATCCAGCGTGTCTGCGCCAGCTCCGCCCCAGATGACATCGCTGCCGTTGCCACCGTGGATGATGTCATCGCCGATGCCGCCCTCGAGCCGGTCGCTGCCGTCATCGCCGAAGAGCGTGTCGCGCCCGTCCCCGCCGGCGATGGTGTCGTGGCCGCCCTGCCCGCGCAGCACGTTGTCGCCGGCACTGCCGTAGAGCGTGTCGTTGCCCGCACCGCCGGTCACGTTCTCGAAGTTGCTGATCACGTCGCCCGCCGCCTCGCCATAGAAGGCCG
>NZ_JBFRGW010000113.1:0-451 GCF_052115545.1 Microvirga sp. 2MCAF35 | reverse complement strand
TAAGCTCGGCTATATCGTTGGGTACTCCCGCCCACCGAGGGGCGCGCTCGCGAGGCGTCAGCCAGTGTGGGGCGGGAGGCGGTCCCGCCGCAGGTCTCGCACACCTGTGATCGTGGGAGGTCGACCTTGGGTGTCGTCCCAGYTGGTCCACCTGAAAAGAACCGCGTGCGAAGCGGCTTCCCGGCTCTTCCACTTTCATCACACAGAAGCGAGCCGGGCGGCCCAGCGCACCTCCCTCGACTGATCGTCAGGCCCGCAGCTCACGCTGCGGGCCCTCAAACCGCTGGCTCTTTGACAGAGGCATATTTCCCGTCATCCCGGACGAAGCGTCAGCGCAGATCCGGGATCCAGAGCCGCGACGATGCCGAACGAAGTACGACGCGGCTCGCTTCTTCCTGAACTCTCCGCGGCTCTGGATTCCCGCTTGCGCGGGAAGGACAGCGGCGAGGTG
>NZ_JBFRGW010000112.1:0-458 GCF_052115545.1 Microvirga sp. 2MCAF35 | reverse complement strand
GACAGGAGCATGGCCCGCGTCAGCATGGTCCATATCCCGTACAACGGGGCGTCGCCGGCGCAGCTGTCGGTGCTGTCGGGCCAGACCGACCTGATCTTCGACAACCTCGCCTCGGCATCGGCCAATATCAAGGCCGGCAAGCTCAAGGCCTTCGCCGTGACCACGCCGGCCCGCGCCGCCGCGTTCCCGGAACTGCCGACCATCGCCGAAGCCGGCAAGGGCCTCGGGCTGGAAGGGTTCGACATCTCGACGTGGTTCGGCGTCCTGGCCCCGGCCGGCACCCCGCGCGAGATCGTCGACCGTCTCAACCACGACATCGTGGCCATCCTCAAGACCGACGATATGAAAGCCCGCCTGGCCCGCATTGGCGCCCAGCCGGCCCCCACCACCCCCGAGCAGTTCGGCGCCCTGATCCAGCGCGAACTGAAGAAGTACGGGCAGGTGGTGAAGGTATCGGG
>NZ_JBFRGW010000111.1:0-467 GCF_052115545.1 Microvirga sp. 2MCAF35 | reverse complement strand
TCTCTTGCAAAGTGTGTTGGAGGGTTTATAGGAGCGCCTCCCCTGGGGGCGTGTTCGTGTGAGCGGGCCTGTTTGGGGGTTTTCTGCACCGTGGCGGTTGATCCGGGATCCGGGCCTTGTCAGGCTTTGGAGACGGGGTTGCTGTCGGTGGGCGGGCTGGGGTGTTCCTGGTCCTCCGCCATGAGCTTTGGCGGTTCGACGGCAAGTCGGGCGCGGTGTTTGGCTCCTCTGGCGATGATCTTGTCCAGCAGCGGCCGGGGTGCGTTCAAGCATTCCGGCGAGGTRRCGCAGAAGCGATAGCGTTTCTGCGGACGCYGTTGCTTGGCCTTTRCYTGCTGGAGGCCGAGGAACAGCTGCGAGGATCGTCACGAAAGCTTGCAAAAACTTTCGCAACGGCCGTTGACAAGGAAGAAGCCAGGGACTACATCGGTCTCATCGGCTTTGGGGTTCGGACGAACTCTTTGGGC
>NZ_JBFRGW010000110.1:0-486 GCF_052115545.1 Microvirga sp. 2MCAF35 | reverse complement strand
GCTGAGAAGGTCCTTGATGGCAGCGGCAGCAGGTTTATCCTTTGCAGTGGTCATGGTGGGGCTCCTCTCGGAGTGCGTGACGTTGAACATCACCATCCTGCCATGACCGCCCCGCTCAGGCGATTTGCAGAACCTTCACCACACTACTCGGAGGAAGGCCTGTGAGCGGCGATATGGGACGCTCAGGCACCGCCTGCCGTCACCCTGGCACTCCCATCTGTCCTGAAAGCCGCTGATGGGGTGCAGCCGCGGCCGCCGGTGTGTGGAATGGGTGTGGCATGCTCCAGACGAGCAAAAACCCCTGACGCTCTTCACGTACAGGGGTTTTCTCGTGTCGGTGGTTGCGGGGACAGGATTTGAACCTGTGACCTTCAGGTTATGAGCCTGACGAGCTACCGGGCTGCTCCACCCCGCGCCAAGTGTGGCCTTCGAAGCAGGCTTCGAAGGCGAAGAGCACAAACACAAACCGCGGTGCTCGAGACGAGA
>NZ_JBFRGW010000109.1:0-498 GCF_052115545.1 Microvirga sp. 2MCAF35 | reverse complement strand
GGCGGTTGACAAACGGTTTGGGAACCGACATATCCGCCGTCCCGCCGGGCGTGTGGTTCGGGCGGGCTTCATGCTCTTGACGCGGCCGGCGCGGCCGGGATCCTTGGGATCCTGCCGATGGGCCGGTTTGTGATCGTGGTCTTCCGGGGTCCGATCGCCGCCACGAGCCGGGACGGCCAGTATCGGGTCTGTCTTCGCGGCTCCTCTGACGACAAACAGAAGCATTCCGATGGCACAAGCGGCTCGGGATGACAGCAACGCGAGGGCGAATACGCTTTTGCGGGCGATGAGGCTTGCCTGAAGACTGTGGAGGACGGTGGGAGCGCCGGTTTCGAGGAAAAATCTTCGAAAAAGGTGTTGACCCGGGGCAGGGGGTCGGGTAGATCCTCTTCATCGGCTTTGGGGTTCGGACGAACTCTTTGGGCYGGGGCTTCGAGGCCTGGTTGTCCTGGTTCAGGGACGGTTGGGGTCTTGCGGTTGTTTTTTTGCTGTCTCGGT
>NZ_JBFRGW010000108.1:0-504 GCF_052115545.1 Microvirga sp. 2MCAF35 | reverse complement strand
GCGGTCACCACGACGCCGGGCGCGGGCCTCGAGCAGGATGCGATCGGCAAGTTCTACCGCCTGAAGGTGATTGCCACCGACAACGCCACCCCGGCCCTGTCCTCGGCCGAGCAGGAGATCAAGGTCTACGTCACGGACTTCAACGAGGCGCCGGGCACGCCGAGCTACACCGGCACGCCGTCGGTGGTCGAGAACGCGAGCTCGACCACGGTGGGCACGATCGTGACGGTGGGCGGCTCGACCGATCCGGAAGGGCTGGCGGTCACCTACCATCTGTCGAGCACGGCGGGCGCCAACCCGGGCAACCGCTTCGTGGTGGGCACGGACGGCAAGATCAGCCTGGCCACGGGCGTGACGCTCGACTACGAGGCGACTGATCTGCAGACGGACGCGACCGGCAAGTACTACACCGTGCAAGTCGTGGCCAAGGATCCGGCGCTCAACACCTCGGCGGTCAAGGACGTCAAGATCTACGTCACGGATGTGAACGAAACACCGGCGAAC
>NZ_JBFRGW010000107.1:0-517 GCF_052115545.1 Microvirga sp. 2MCAF35 | reverse complement strand
CGTCCTCTACATGGCCACCTTGAGCGCCATCAAGGCCCGCATGCCCCATCTGTTTCCGTTCTATCAGCGCCTCAGAGCCGCCGGGAAGCCCTTCAAACTCGCCATCGTGGCCACCATGCGAAAGTTCATCACCATCCTCAACGCCATCAYCCGGGACGACACGCTCTTCCGATACCCCTAAACGACAGTTGCTTGTCCCGGCCATCCCGATCCGGTGAAGCACCGCGCCTCAATCCATCGGGATCACCAGTACGAGGCCAGTGATGACGGGGTGGGCGATGTGGAGGGCATGGTGAGTGAGTGCAATGTTCTTGTTTTGTTCTTGACAGTTGTCTCAACCTTGGCTATATCATTGCGCATCCTCACCTGACGAGGGGCGCGCTTCGCGAGGCGTCGCAAGTTGTGGGAGCAGGCACGGTCCTGCCCGCCGGTCACGCAGCCGGCGCCAGGAGGCCCTTGGCAGCCCTGTGCTGGTCCAAGTTTAAACGCCTAAAAGAACCGTGCGCGAAGCGGCCTC
>NZ_JBFRGW010000106.1:0-520 GCF_052115545.1 Microvirga sp. 2MCAF35 | reverse complement strand
GCCTCGTTGAAGTCCGTGACGTAGACCTTGATCTCCTGCTCGGCCGAGGACAGGGCCGGGGTGGCGTTGTCGGTGGCAATCACCTTCAGGCGGTAGAACTTGCCGATCGCATCCTGCTCGAGGCCCGCGCCCGGCGTCGTGGTGACCGCGTCCTCGAAGTTGAGCGCCGTGGCGACCTTGATCTGCTTGGTGGTGTTGTCGATCGTGAAGTGACCGTTGCCGTTGAAGCCGGCGACGAAAGAATAGGTGATGCCGGCAGCCGGGGTCGAGTCGTCCTGAGCCGTCAGCGTGCCCACCGCCTGGCCCACGCCCAGGCTCTCCGCGACACCGTCCGTGGTGCCGCCGTCCAGCTGGATCGTGTGCGGCGGCGTGTTCGCCGGTGTTTCGTTCACATCCGTGACGTAGATCTTGACGTCCTTGACCGCCGAGGTGTTGAGCGCCGGATCCTTGGCCACGACTTGCACGGTGTAGTACTTGCCGGTCGCGTCCGTCTGCAGATCAGTCGCCTCGTAGTCGAGCG
>NZ_JBFRGW010000105.1:0-622 GCF_052115545.1 Microvirga sp. 2MCAF35 | reverse complement strand
CCCAGGAACTTCGACTGCGCGTCGATCTGGTTCTTGGCTGCGCCGAGCTCGGTGGCGAAGTTACGAACCGATTCCAGGGCCGTTTCCACATCCGCGGCCATGTCGTTAACGAGATCCTGAGCCGCCTCACCCGTCCCGGTGATCTTCAGAGCGTTGACCGCCAAGGCGCTCGCGTTCGAGCCGGCTGYGGTCAGCGCACCGGCGCCCGAGCTGCCGAGGTCCGTCAGGCTGACGCTGATGGTCTTGAAGCCGCTGCCGGYCGTGCSRCCGGACCAGCCGGCAGCCAGCTTGATCTGATTGCCGGTCGCCGTCGTGTCCATGTCGGAGGTGGAGTCGTCGAGGAGGTTCACGCCGTTGAGGGCTGCGTTCTCCAGAACGCCGTCGAGCTCAGCACCCAGCTTGGCGAGCGAGGTGTTGATGGCATCGAAGTTGTCGTCCTTGACGTCCTTGGCCTTGGCCAGCTCGACCTTGATCTTGTCGATCGTGGTGATCAGGTTGTCCATCGCGGACGAGGCGGTGTTCACCAGGTCGCTGTTCTGCTTCAGCGTGTCCTTGATGGTGCCGATGACGCTGTTGTCGGTCTTGATCTGCGTCGACACCGACCAGTTGGTGGTGTTGTCGG
>NZ_JBFRGW010000104.1:0-681 GCF_052115545.1 Microvirga sp. 2MCAF35 | reverse complement strand
TAGAGCGTGCAGCGGTTGCGTGGAATCGGCAGAGCTGATTCCATAGGGCTGGTTGTGGTCGGCCGGGAGGCATCTCATGCCAGCTCCTCTGTCCCGAGACTTGCGTGAGCGGATCGTGCGTGCGGTGCAGGGTGGATCGTCCATCCGGCAGGCGGCCCTGCGCTTTGAGGTCAGCCCATCGGCGGCCGTGAAGCTGATGCGGCGCTTCCGCCAGAGCGGCAGCCCGGCTCCGGCCCGCTTTGGTGGCCACCGCCGCCCGATCCTCGCGCCGCACGAGGCACTCGTGCGGGCTCTTCTCGACACCAAAGCCGACATCTCCCTGAGGGAGATCCAGTCTGAACTGCGCCAGCGCGGCATCGTGGTCGGCGCGACCTCCACCATCAGCCGCTGGTTCAGACGAGCCGGCCTGACGCATAAAAAAAGAGCCTGAGAGCCGCCGAGCAGGACCGCCCCGATGTGGCGCGCGAGCGACGGCACTGGCGCGTGTGGCAGCGCTACATGGATCCGGCTCGCTTTGTCTTCCTGGACGAGACTTGGCCTGCCCCCTTTGAAGTGGTCCTCCCTGATGTATGGCTTTTTGCCATTTGGAGGACGAGAGAATGCCCAGGAAGAGACACACGGCTGAAGAGATTGTCGCGAAGTTGCGGCAGGTTGATGTGCTGACGGCGCAAGGCCGTTCAG
>NZ_JBFRGW010000103.1:0-759 GCF_052115545.1 Microvirga sp. 2MCAF35 | reverse complement strand
TCTCGTTGGCGATCTCGATGCCCGTCGCCGGCTTGCCGCTGCGGTAGAAATCGGTGTCGTAGGTGTGTGCCACGGTGTTGGACTGCACCACCGCACCCTGCGCGTTGTCGAGATAGATGCCGACGCTGAAGCTGTCGTAGACCTTGTTGCCGGTGATCTTGGCGTCCTTGGTGAACATCGCGCCGACACCCTCGCCGTAGTTGCCGTGCACGTAGTTGTTGCTGATGACGCTGCCGTCCGACTTGTCCAGGCTGATGCCCTGCGCCCAGCCGCCGCCGGTCATCGAGCGGCTGCTGTTCTCCAGCACGTTGTGCCAGACCTCGTTGCCGTCGATCAGGTTGTTGTAGGAGTTGCCGACATTGCCGCCGGCCCAGATGCCGACACGCACGCTGTCATGCACGTTGTTGTCGAGGATCTTGGTRTCGTGGGTTTCCCACAGGCTGATGCCGCCGCGCTTGGCGTTGCGGACCTCGAAGCCCTGGAAGGTGACGTAGTCGCCCGTGATGGTGACGAGATCCGARCCMSCGGCRGWCTGGSYGCCGTCGATGAYCACGTGGGCGCCCTCGGCGGCCTTGATGGTGATCGGCGCCGAGGCGGTGCCGCTGTTGTTGATCGAGACGTTGCCGTTGTAGACGCCGCCGGCGACCAGCACGGTGTCGCCCGCCTTGGCGAGCTGGGCGGCTTTGGTGATCGATTTCACCGGGCTACCGGATGCACCCGAACCCGTGTCGCTGCCCGTCGTCGAAACATAAATAGTGG
>NZ_JBFRGW010000102.1:0-765 GCF_052115545.1 Microvirga sp. 2MCAF35 | reverse complement strand
TAGAGCGGATTCGATTTAGGTGAACTCGTATCCGCAGTTGCTGAGATAGTTCTGACACTCGTCCGCCGGGAAGCGATCGAGCATTTCTCCGATGGTCGTCCAGAGTGCCTCCTTGGTGCGCGCCGCTGCCTGGCGCAACAGCGCCTTGAGCTTGGCAAACACCTGCTCGATCGGGTTCAGGTCCGGCGAGTACGGCGGCAGGTACAGCAGGCTCGCGCCGGCGGCTTGGATCCTCTCTCGGACACCGGCGACCTTGTGAGCCGCAAGGTTGTCGAGCACGACCACATCACCGGGCGACAACTCCGGGATCAGTACCTGCTCGACATAGGCGCGAAACACCTCACCCGTCATGGGACCGTCCAGCACCATCGGAGCAATGAGGCCGCTGGCGCGCAGGCCGGCCACGAAGGTGGTGATCTTCCAATGCCCCCACGGCGTGGCATCCACCAGACGTTCGCCTCTGGGACAGCGCCCGTAGCAGCGCACCATGTTGGTGGATGTGCCAGTCTCGTCCAGGAAGACAAAGCGAGCCGGATCCATGTAGCGCTGCCACACGCGCCAGTGCCGTCGCTCGCGCGCCACATCGGGGCGGTCCTGCTCGGCGGCTCTCAGGCTCTTTTTTTCTAGGACGGCAAAGCTAGCTGGCAGACCTGCTGTTCGAGAGCCGCCAGGTAGGCAGCGGGATCGTGTCGAAAGCGGGTGCGCAGGGTTCGCGCGCGGCGGCCTCTCTCCAGACGCTGGCGCAAACTCCTCCAGTGCTCCCGG
>NZ_JBFRGW010000101.1:0-805 GCF_052115545.1 Microvirga sp. 2MCAF35 | reverse complement strand
CTGAAGATCACCGGGACGGGTGAGGCGGCTCAGGATCTCGTTAACGACATGGCCGCGGATGTGGAAACGGCCCTGGAATCGGTTCGTAACTTCGCCACCGAGCTCGGCGCAGCCAAGAACCAGATCGACGCGCAGTCGAAGTTCCTGGGCGTGCTCAGCGAGTCGATGACGAACAGCGTCAGCACGCTCGTCGATGCCGACATGAACGAGGCTTCGACCCGCCTGCAGGCTCTGCAGACGCAGCAGCAGCTCGGCGTGCAGTCGCTCTCGATCGCCAACCAGAACAGCCAGATGATCCTGCGTCTCTTCCAGTAAGAGCCTCTTGATCAGTGAAGGAAGGCCCTGTCTCTCGCGAGGCAGGGCCTTTTTCATTTCGACGGGTGAGTGGAGGAGACTGTTCTCGAGGTTGCGAGAGCGTAGTTTCCTTCTTGTTTATTGTGACGACTGCGCGATTGTTCTTGTCGGTGCGGTGTTGTAAGAAGTTAACGAAAAGTAAATGAGACGATAAATCTCATTAAGTTTAATTTTTATCCTTGACGCGATGAAAGGGTGCGCTTATTGAAAGGTGCATGGACGCGACGAGAAATCGAGACATCGCTCGGGCGCGCTGAGACAGCACTGTGGAGGGCCTTTCGGGCCCGGCATGACGCCACTCCATTTTACCGGTTCAAGCCCGGATGCATGTGAACAGCGGATCGAGCTCTCTCGAGGCATGATGCCACTCCGCTGGGTCGGTTAGATTCCGACATTCCCTGAACCATTCTCATCATTCAAGGAACACGCACATGTCCTCCATTCTCACCAA
>NZ_JBFRGW010000100.1:0-838 GCF_052115545.1 Microvirga sp. 2MCAF35 | reverse complement strand
CTAGGCTCAGGACTCGTTAATTGAGGTAGAAGGCGACGGCAGCCGCGATGCAAATGGCTGAGAAGAAGGTGTGGGCGCAGCGGTCGTAGCGGGTGGCGATCCGGCGCCAGTCCTTGAGCTTGGCGAACATGTTCTCAACCTTATGCCGCTGGCGATACAGCGTCTTGTCGTAGGCAATCGGCACCTTGCGGCTCTTGGTGGGTGGRATGCAGGGCGTGATGTCCTTCTCGACAAGCGCTGCCCGGAACCAGTTGCTGTCGTAGCCCCGGTCGGCAATCAGCGTGGAGCCCGCCGGTAGTGCTCCCAAGACGAGCCGAGCGCCCTTATGGTCGCTCATCTGGCCTTCGGACAGCAGCAGGATGATGGGCTTGCCGGCGCCATCGCAGACGGCATGGAGCTTGGAGTTCAGGCCGCCTTTCGTGCGCCCGATACGACGGGGAATAGCCCCTTTTTGAGCAGGCTCGCTGCGGTCCGGTGCGCCTTCAGGTGGGTGGCATCGATCATGATCCGCTCCGGCTTGGGACCTTCGCCCGCCAGGGCCGCGAAGATCCGGTCGAACACGCCCAGCCGGCTCCATCGCATGAACCTGTTGTAGAGCGTCTTGTGCGGTCCGTATTCCTTGGGGGCGTCCTTCCATTGCAACCCATTGCGGATCACGTACACGATCCCGCTGACAACCCGCTGGTCATCCACCCGCGGCACGCCATGAGCCAATGGGAAATACGGTGAGATCCGCGCCATCTGGCGCTCGCTCAGAAGAAACAGATCACCCATCAGCACCTCCATCGCAGAGGCACTGAATCACTCCTCAGACCAAATTAATAGGTCCTGAGCCTAG
>NZ_JBFRGW010000099.1:0-880 GCF_052115545.1 Microvirga sp. 2MCAF35 | reverse complement strand
GCGTGGATCATGTGATCGCAGAACTGGGCCTGTCCGAGCGACGGGTTTGCCGGGTTCTGGGTCAACACCGCTCCACGCAGCGTAAGATCCCGACCGCAGCCGATGACGAGGCGGCCTTGACCGCCGACATCATCGCGCTGGCCCTCCAGTACGGCCGCTACGGCTATCGGCGCATCGCCGCTCTGCTGCGGGAGGCCGGCTGGAAGGTGAACCTCAAACGGGTCGAACGGATCTGGCGACGGGAGGGGCTGAAAGTGCCGCACAAGCAGCCGAAGAAGGGGCGGCTCTGGCTCAATGACGGATCGTGCGTCCGTCTCCGGCCCGCGTATCCCAATCATGTCTGGTCCTATGACTTCGTCGAGGATCGCACGCACAATGGGCGCAAATTCCGCATGCTCAACGTCATCGACGAATTCACCCGCGAGTGCCTGGCCATCCGGGTGAACCGGAAACTGAAAGCCGTCGACGTCATCGATGTGCTCTCGGACCTGTTCATCCTGCGCGGGGTGCCGGGTCATATTCGGTCCGACAATGGGCCCGAGTTCATCGCCAAAGCGGTTCGCGACTGGATCGGTGCTGTGGGCGCAACCACAGCCTATATCGAGCCGGGCAGTCCCTGGGAGAACGGTTACTGCGAAAGCTTCAATGCGAAACTCCGCGACGAACTGCTCAATGGCGAGATCTTCTACACGCTCAAGGAAGCGCAGACGGTGATCGAGAGTTGGCGCCGACACTACAATACAGTGCGCCCTCACTCATCGCTCGGCTACAAGCCACCCGCACCCGAGGTAGTGCTATGGCCGGCTGCGCAACCCAGACCAGCTCCGCAGGCCACACCCACCGTAGCCCCACGACCCATCATGCACTAACATTAACCCCG
>NZ_JBFRGW010000098.1:0-1221 GCF_052115545.1 Microvirga sp. 2MCAF35 | reverse complement strand
ACCCGCGGCACGCCATGAGCCAATGGGAAATACGGTGAGATCCGCGCCATCTGGCGCTCGCTCAGAAGAAACAGATCACCCATCAGCACCTCCATCGCAGAGGCACTGAATCACTCCTCAGACCAAATTAATAGGTCCTGAGCCTAGAGTCTTTTCCAGCTATTCCAAGTGAGAGGGATTTCGCTCTATGGGCCGATCTAAATGGCTTGTCTCCGGAATGCACGCACGATCTTACAGTTAATGCCTACATGCTCAAACCCAGAAATCTGCTTCGGTCAGCTTCAAACCTTTGGCGAGCCTCGCAAATAAAATTGCTTAGTGCCCGTTTGAGAATGTCGCACGGGGTCGGATTGGGGTAGTCTCAAGCCCACATGAGGCGGATGTGGACCAAAGAACATCGCGAGCGCCAGAAGGCCTTTGAGCGGCGGCGCTACCCGACCGACCTGACGGATGAGGAATGGGAGCGGATCAGGCCGATCCTGCCCCAGCCGGCCCGGCGTGGCCGCAAGCCCAAGGTGAACCTGCGCGAGATCCTCAATGGCATTCGCTACCTGGCCCGGACCGGCTGCGGCTGGCGCATGCTGCCGCATGAGTTCGGGCCGTGGCAAACCGTGTATTGGTGGTTCCGACGCTTTGTCCGGCGCCTGCTGTTCCAGACCCTGCACGATGTCGCCCTCATGCTCGACCGCGAGCAGGCTGGTCGGGAGGCGAGCCCAACGGCTGGCGTGATCGACAGCCAAACCGTCAAAGCCCCGTCAGCGCCGGGCGGAGGCGGCTATGACGCGGCCAAGAAGATCAAGGGTCGCAAGCGGCACATTGCGGTCGACACGGACGGACGCCTGCTCATGGTCAACCTCACGACGGCCGATGTGCAGGATGCCCAAGGCGCGGAGCAGATCATCAAGGCGGTGCGCCAGCGCTGGCCCTTTCTCAAGCACCTGTTTGCCGATGGAGCCTATGACCGTGGACGTCTGATGAGCGAGGCGGCTTACCGGGATTTCGTGATCGAGATCGTGCGCAAGCTGCCCGACCAGCAGGACTTTCAGCCGCTGCCGCGCAGATGGGTGGTTGAAAGAACGTTCGGTTGGATGATGCGCTGGCGCCGGCTGGTGCGCGACTATGAGGAGCGCTGCGACGTCTCGGACGCCATGATCGGAGTGGCCATGAGCAGCCTCATGCTCCGCCGCATCGCTCACCCGTAGCAATTCTCAAACGGGCACT
>NZ_JBFRGW010000097.1:0-908 GCF_052115545.1 Microvirga sp. 2MCAF35 | reverse complement strand
AGAGACTGTTTGGAAACTTGATCTGATGGGCTTCCCTTGGCGGGAGGGATGTGATTCACCCTGTGGATGTGGACCCATAAGACCCGAGGCCGGATGGCCGCGATCGCCAAGAAGACCAAGCGCTATCCGTCGGACCTGACGGATGAGGAATGGGAGCGGATCGCGCCGCTGATGCCCAAGCCCGGCCGGACGGGCCGGCCGCGCGAGATCGACTTCCGCGAGGTGATCAACGCGGTGCGCTATCTGGTGCGGTCCGGCTGCGGCTGGCGCATGCTGCCGGTGCATTTCGGCCCCTGGCGCACCGTGTACGGCTGGTTCCGCGAACTGGCGCGGCGCTTTCTGTTCCAGACCATTCACGACATCGAACTGATGCTCGACCGCGAGCGGTCCGGGCGCGAGGCCAGCCCGACGGCAGCGGTCATCGACAGCCAGTCGGTCAAGGCGCCGCAAGCCCAAACCAGAGGCTACGATGCGGGCAAGAAGATCGTCGGGCGCAAGCGCCACATCGCCGTGGACACCGATGGACGGCTGCTCATGGTCAACCTCACGCCCGCCGATATCTCCGACAGCGCTGGCGCGCAAATGATCCTCGCGGCGATCCGCCAGCGCTGGCCGTGGGTCAAACATCTCTTCGCCGACGGCGCTTATGATCGGCTCATGCTGATGGACAAGGCTGCCTATCTCGACTTCATCGTCGAGATCATCCGCAGGTCCGAGCAGCAGAAGGGCTTTGCTGTCCTGCCCCGGCGCTGGGTCGTGGAGCGCACCTTTGGCTGGATGATGCGCTGGCGGCGTCTCGTTCGCGACTATGAGAAGCGCATCGACGTCTCAACCGCCATGATCCATGTCGCCATGGGCGGCATTCTGATCCGCCGGAATGCTCATCCGTGAGTTTCCAAACAGTCTCT
>NZ_JBFRGW010000096.1:0-1046 GCF_052115545.1 Microvirga sp. 2MCAF35 | reverse complement strand
TAGAGCCCTTTCCGCCTACTCCGGTTCATATCCAGCGGCTCTGAAGTAGTTGGCGCATTCGTCGGGCGAGAACTCGTCCAGGAGCTCACCGATGGTCTGCCAGAGCACGTCCTTCGTGCGGGCGGCTGCCTTGCGCAGCAGTGCCTTGAGCTTGGCAAAGGCATTCTCGATCGGATTGAAGTCGGGCGAGTACGGCGGTAGACGCATCAGCCTGGCCCCTGCCGCCTCAATCAGCTCTCGCACGGCGGCACTCTTGTGCGGCGGCAGGTTGTCCAGGATCACCACGTCGCCCGGACGGAGTGTCGGCACCAGGATCTGCTCGACATAAGCCGTAAACCACGGGCCGGTCATCGGCCCATCCAGCACCATCGGGGCGGAGAACCCGCTCAGGCGCAGGCCTGCCACAAAGGTGGTGGTCTTCCAATGTCCATGTGGAAGGCCGACCCTTAGGCGTTGGCCGCGCGCACAACGTCCATAGAGGCGGGCCATCTTGGTGGACGCGCTGGTCTCGTCAATGAACACCAGCTGCTCCGGGTCGAGATCAAGTTGACTGTCAAACCAGGCCTCCCGCGCGGCCCTGACGTCGGGCCGGTCGCGTTCGCAGGCGTGGGCGGTTTTTTTTGACCGTGATCGCCCGCGCGTGGAAGAAGCGCCAGAGCGTGCCGATGCCAGCCGAAACGCCGCGCTCCTCCTGCAAGCGGATCTGCATCTCGTGAAGACTGATATGCGAGGAGGCGTCAATCAGCTCCAGCAGAAAGGTCGCATGCGCATCGAGCTTGCAGCCCTTGGGCTGCCCCTGCCGGCGGGCAGCCACCTCGCCGGATCGAGCGCGGCGCACCCACAGAACGGCGGTTGAGATGCCAACCCCATAGCGGGCAGCGGCCTGCCGCACGGAGACGCCACCCAAGGCTGTCTTGATCACGCGGTCCCGCAGATCCTGACTGTAAGCGCGTGCCATGCCTGCCTCCATGTCTGGAAGCCAGCACGACACATCACGCCTCACAGCGGAATCCCCTCCGACTCGGAATAGCCGAAAAAGGCTCTAG
>NZ_JBFRGW010000095.1:0-1060 GCF_052115545.1 Microvirga sp. 2MCAF35 | reverse complement strand
TTAGAGCATTTTCCGATCAGGCTGCATCGTAACCGGCGGCGTTGAAGTAATTTCTGCATTCGTCTGGCGTGAAGAGATCGATGATGTGACCGATGGCGGACCAGAGTCCTTCGACTGATCGTTCGGCCGCTTTCCGGAGCAGGGCCTTGAGCCTGGCAAAGGCGTTCTCGATCGGGTTGAAGTCGGGCGAATACGGCGGCAGGTAGCGCAGTTCGGCGCCAGCGGCCTCGATCATCTCGCGCACCCGTGGCCCCTTGTGGCTGGAGAGGTTGTCCATCACGACGACGTCGCCAGAGCGCAGCTCGGGAACGAGCACCTTGGCAACGTAGGTCTCGAAGGCGTCGCGGTTGATCGGGCCGTCGAGCACCCAGGGAGCGATGAAGCCGCGCAGGGTGAGCGCACCAACGAAGGTGGTCGTTTTCCAATGTCCGTGGGGCACGCCCACCCGCAGCCGTTCGCCACGCCGGCAGCGGCCATAGCGGCGCGCCATATTGGTTGAGGCCCAGGTCTCGTCGATGAAGATCAGGCGCTCGGGATCGAGATCGGGCTGGCTTTCGAACCAATCCTGCCTCCGTTTCAGGATGTCCGGGCGATCCTGCTCGCTCGCGTGTGCCGACTTTTTTTCAGTGTGATCCGGTGACGGCGGAAAAAGCGCCAGAGGCCACCGATGCTGGTGCGGATGCCCTTCTCCTCCAGAACGGCCTTGATCTCAGCCAGCGTGATGTCCCGGTCGTCGGCTTCAGCGATGCTCAAGATCGTCTCGGCATGCTGTTCGATGGCATGGGAGCGCCGGTCCCCGCCAAGCGCGCCAGGCCGTACATCGCCCTGTTCCCGTTCCAGTCGACGCCAGCGGCTGATACTGGCCGCGCTCACACCGAACCGCTCACCCGCTTGGCGATGCGACAGACCCGCCGCCACCGCCGCAAGAACCCGAACACGAAGATCGACGGACAGAGCTTTCGACATGACTGCCGGCCTCCCACCCGGCAGTCAGTCTGAATCAGTTTCCAGCCGATTTGGGTAGCCCCTTCGATTCAGTCAGATCAAAACCCGCTCTAGA
>NZ_JBFRGW010000094.1:0-1070 GCF_052115545.1 Microvirga sp. 2MCAF35 | reverse complement strand
CAGAAGGACTGGGCCCGCCGCACCGCCAAGGAGCGCAGCGCCATCCTGCGCCGCTGGTACGAGCTGATCCTCGCCAACGCCGACGACCTGGCGCTGATCCTCACCACGGAGCAGGGCAAGCCGTTGCCTGAGGCCAAGGGCGAGGTGATCTCGAACGCCGCCTACATCGAGTGGTTCGCCGAAGAGGCCAAGCGCATCGACGGCGACGTCATTCCCGGGGCGCATCCCTCCCAGCGCATCGTGGTGCTCAAGCAGCCGGTGGGCGTGTGCGCGGCGATCACGCCSTGGAACTTTCCCAACGGCATGATCACCCGCAAGGTCGGCCCGGCGCTCGCCGCCGGCTGCACCATGGTGCTCAAGCCCGCCGCCCAGACGCCGCTCTCGGCCCTGGCGCTCGCCGTCTTGGCCGAGCGGGCCGGCGTCCCCAAGGGCGCGTTCTCGGTCATCACCGGCGAGGCGCGGCCGATCGGCGAGGAGTTCTGCCACAACCCGAAGGTGGCCAAGATCACGTTCACCGGCTCGACCGGCGTCGGGCGCTGGCTGATGAAGGAGGCGGCGGACGGGATCAAGCGGCTGTCGCTGGAGCTGGGCGGCAATGCGCCGTTCATCGTGTTCGACGATGCCGATCTCGATGCGGCCGTGGAGGGCGCGATGGCGTCGAAGTTCCGCAATGCCGGCCAGACCTGCGTSTGYGCCAACCGGATCTACGTGCAGGCGGGCGTGGCCGAGGYCTTYGCCGAGAAGCTCGCGGCCAAGGCGAAAAGCCTCAAGCTCGGCCGGGGCACGGAGGCCGGCGTGACCATGGGGCCGCTGATCGACGASCGCGCCGTGGCCAAGATGGAGGAGCACGTGGCCGACGTGCTSGMCMAGGGCGGCAAGCTTGTGGTGGGCGGCCGGCGCTCKGMSCTCGGCAGCACCTTCTTCGAGCCGACGGTGATGACCGGGGTGACGCAAGCCATGAAGGTGACGAAGGAGGAGACGTTTGCGCCGCTGGCGCCGATCATCAGCTTTGCCGACGAGGCGGAGGTGATCGCGATGGCGAACGACTCGGAGTTCGGGCTGGCGTCGTA
>NZ_JBFRGW010000093.1:0-1076 GCF_052115545.1 Microvirga sp. 2MCAF35 | reverse complement strand
CGAGTGGGCGGTGAGCCGGCGCTACATGTCGCTGGAAAGTCTGAGTTCGTTGAGCGATGATCCCGTTCGCAGGCTGTCGGCCGTGACCGCCTGAGCAACCCGGCTCAGCCGAGGACTGGCGCTCTTACACCACGCCACGGGACACGATCCAACAATGCAATCTAGGATAATTGTCTAATGTAACTATGTTAGGTTTTTGGCGGGGGATCCGTCTATTGCGGCTGCGGAGGAATGGAGAAGTTGACTGTAGTTGATTGGAAAACATATTTGCTGGTTCTCAACGGATCGCATGATCAAAACGCTAGTAGTTATCCGCTATCGTTTCCATCCTGGAGGGGTATTTAATGCCTCTCGGGATCCTGTCTGCTTACCCGCTCATTGCTGAACGCGACATTCAAACCCTTCGCGGACCTGATAATCTCAAACTCCGCGTAAGAGATTTCGGTGAGGATGGCCCCCATCCTGGACACTATACATTGCAAATCGCGTTTCGTACCGGCGGTGGTGCTGGCACAGGTGTGCCCAGTGAAGCTGATGTTTTCTTTGGTGCAGATAAATCTCAAGCGCTTCTCGTAGCAATCGAGGAAACCTTAGCTTTCGCTGAAGATTTCTCCCAGTCTCATAATATTACTCGAGGACCACGCGACGCTTACGTGAATCCTTTCAAGGGCATTTTCTACGACCTTCTCTCCATTGGGAGCCAACCTCTTATCGAAAGGAATATAAAATCTGATTGGGGACCGTGGACGCAGATCAGATCATACGTGGAATACCACTACCGAATACCGCAGATGGTGTGCGTGTTGAATACGACCTTACCTCCGCTCCTACACAAGACAGTCGCAATGAATATCACTCAGTACAGAACACTTTGTGACAGCTTACGTGAAATTCTTTTAGCGATGAGATAGTGAGTAACTAGTATGGCTAGAGCGTGCAGCGGTTGCGTGGAATCGGCAGAGCTGATTCCATAGGGCTGGTTGTGGTCGGCCGGGAGGCATCTCATGCCAGCTCCTCTGTCCCGAGACTTGCGTGAGCGGATCGTGCGTGCGGTGCAGGGTGGATCGTCCATCCGG
>NZ_JBFRGW010000092.1:0-1145 GCF_052115545.1 Microvirga sp. 2MCAF35 | reverse complement strand
CTCATCCGTCAGGTCCGACGGATAGCGCTTGGTCTTCTTGGCGATCGCGGCCATCCGGCCTCGGGTCTTATGGGTCCACATCCACAGGGTGAATCACATCCCTCCCGCCAAGGGAAGCCCATCAGATCAAGTTTCCAAACAGTCTCTTACATTTGAGATGCTGGGCAAAGAGGTAACAGTTTCCCGCTCGCCTTCAACAAAAGGTAAGCTCGAAGTTCTATCTGACTTTCGCGACTGGCTGGTTCGTCCAGAGGTTAATCCAAAAACAAATGATGTCACCATCAATAGGAATGCTTGGAATGACTTACTCGGGTAAGCCTTTTTCAGGCTTCCGCCTGTTGATGACATAGAGGCACGGTCGAACCTAAGTAATAGCTCCTGTTTGGCCTTCTTCGCTCGCCGATCACGCGACGGGGCGTTCGACAACTGGGTACTCACGCATCGTTCGCAATCTCCTCTTCAACAGGCGATCCCTTTGTTTCACATGCTCGGCCTCGACCCAGAGGTTGCCCTGAAATTCGTCCGGCTGGCGGAAACAAGGAAAGCTGCAACGGAATTGAAGCGAGCTATTGCCGAGGGTCTAGTTTCTGAAACGATTGGCTCGACTGGACACCTCCGAAACGAGCTTGTGAAAGCTCGTCGGAAGACCGAAAGGCTGAGGTCGCGCTTAGCTGGCGCTGACGTTGTCGATTTCTATGGTGAATATGAGCGGGAAGCCGCATCCGAGAAATTGCAGATGCGAACTATGTCGATGAACAAACGATCGAGGACCTCGTCGCGCCACCGCAGACGAAGCTGAGCCAGCTGTGCCGGATATCGCTCGCCTTTTTGAAGAAGCCCAGGTAGTCCTCCCTGGCGTTTCGTTGAGACGATACGAGGAAGTTCGGCGATTCCATGAGGCTGTAGTCTCAAATCGACGAGCTCACCTCGAGGCAGAGCTTCAAACTATTAGACGCCGCGTTGCAGAGCGGAGCAAAGATCGGGACCAACTAATAGCTAGAGCCCTTTCCGCCTACTCCGGTTCATATCCAGCGGCTCTGAAGTAGTTGGCGCATTCGTCGGGCGAGAACTCGTCCAGGAGCTCACCGATGGTCTGCCAGAGCACGTCCTTCGTGCGGGCGGCTGCCTTGCGCAGCAGTGCCTTG
>NZ_JBFRGW010000091.1:0-1192 GCF_052115545.1 Microvirga sp. 2MCAF35 | reverse complement strand
ATTAATCCATCACGGAAGCGACGACGCCGGCACCGACGGTGCGACCGCCTTCGCGGATGGCGAAGCGCAGCTTCTCTTCCATGGCGATCGGCGCAATCAGCGTCACTTCCATCGTGATGTTGTCGCCCGGCATCACCATCTCGGTGCCCTCGGGCAGCGTCACCACGCCGGTCACGTCCGTCGTGCGGAAGTAGAACTGCGGCCGGTAGTTGCCGAAGAACGGCGTGTGACGGCCACCCTCTTCCTTCGTCAGGATGTAGGCCTCGGCCTTGAACTTCGTGTGCGGCTTGATCGAGCCGGGCTTGCACAGCACCTGGCCGCGCTCCACGTCCTCGCGCTTCGTGCCGCGCAGCAGAACGCCCACGTTGTCGCCCGCCTGGCCCTGATCGAGCAGCTTGCGGAACATCTCGACGCCCGTGACCGTCGTCTTCTGCGTGTCGCGCAGACCCACGATCTCCACTTCCTCGCCGACCTTGATGATGCCGCGCTCGACGCGACCCGTCACCACCGTGCCGCGGCCCGAGATCGAAAACACGTCTTCGATCGGCATCAGGAACGGCTGGTCCACCGGACGCTCCGGCTGCGGGATGTAGCGGTCGACCTCGGCCATCAGCTCGAGCACCCGGTCGCGCCCGATCTCAGGCTGGCGGTCCTCCAGAGCGCACAGGGCCGAGCCCTTCACGATCGGAATGTCGTCGCCGGGGAAGTCGTACTTCGACAGAAGCTCGCGCACCTCGAGCTCGACCAGGTCAAGCAGCTCGGCGTCGTCGACCATGTCGACCTTGTTCATGAACACCACCAGGGCCGGCACGCCGACCTGACGSGCCAGCAGGATGTGCTCGCGCGTCTGCGGCATCGGGCCRTCGGCCGACGACACCACCAGGATCGCGCCGTCCATCTGCGCCGCGCCCGTGATCATGTTCTTCACGTAGTCGGCGTGGCCAGGGCAGTCCACGTGGGCATAGTGCCGGTTCTTGGTCTCGTACTCCACRTGCGCCGTCGAGATCGTGATGCCGCGCGCCTTCTCTTCCGGCGCCTTGTCGATCTGGTCGTACGCCGTGAACGTCGCCCCGCCCGACTCCGCCAGAACCTTCGTGATCGCCGCCGTCAGAGACGTCTTGCCATGGTCCACGTGACCAATCGTCCCAATGTTGCAGTGCGGCTTGTTGCGCTCAAACTTTTCCTTCGCCAT
>NZ_JBFRGW010000090.1:0-1630 GCF_052115545.1 Microvirga sp. 2MCAF35 | reverse complement strand
TTGGCCGCAATCGCGATCCGCAGCGCCGCATCGCTCACATGGTGCCCGTCGACGATCAGGCCGCACCAGGTCTCCGGGCTGTCGAGCGCCGCCCCCACCGGGCCCGGATCGCGCCCGGCCAGCGGCGGCATCGCGTTGTAGAGATGCGTGAAGCCGCGCAGGCCGTGCCGCACCGCCTCCAGGATGGTGGCATAATCGCCCGCCGTGTGCCCGGCGCAGACCAGCACGCCGGCCGCCGCCAGACGGGCAATGGCTTCCATGCCGGTGCGCTCGGGCGCCAGCGTCACCAGCGTGCGGCCCTCAGTGAGCGAGGTCAGCAGCGCCAGGTCCTCCTCCTCGAGCGGGCGCATGAAGGCCGGGTTGTGCACGCCCTTGCGCTCCGGGCTGATGAACGGGCCCTCGAGATGGATGCCGAGCACCCCGGGAACCTGGGCCGCCAGCGCCTGGCGCATCGCCGCGAGCGCCTCCGCCATGGTCGCGCGGGTGTCGGTGATGAAGGTCGGCAAAAGCCCGGTGGTGCCGTAGGCCCGGTGGGCTTCGGCGATGGTGCGCAGGCCCTCGAGSSTGCGCACGTCGTTGTAGAGCACGCCGCCGCCGCCATTGACCTGCACGTCGATGAAGCCGGGCGCCAGCAGGCCTGCGATGCGCCGGCGCTCGAGGCCGGTGCCGAGATCGGCCTCGGGCACCAGGCCGAGGATGCGGCCGTGGTCGATCACGACGGCACGGCCGTCGAGCAGGTGCGCGCCGTCGAAGACGCGGGCGCCGATGAGAGCGGTGGCCATCACACGGTCTCCGTCACCTTGCGCAGGCGCGGCGGCTGGTCGGGGTCGCGGCCGCGCGCCAAGGCAATGGCGTTCACGAGCGGATAGAAGCTCTGGATCAGCGCGATCGGCGCGAGAGTGGGATGTGCGTCCTCGATCCCCGGCAGGGTGACGCGGGCCCGGCCCTCGGCGGCGCCGGCGACGATCACGGGCACGCCCTGCTCGGTGAGCCTGGTCACGAGCTCGCTGACGCCGCTCAGGGTCTCGTCGCGCTGGCTCAGCACCAGGATCGGGAAGTGCTCGCCGGCGAGCGTCCAGGGGCCGTGCATCAGCTCGGCGGCGCTCATCGCCTCGGCGTGCACGCCGGAGGTTTCCTTGAGCTTGAGGGCGGCTTCCTGGGCGACCGCGAAGCCGACGCCGCGGCCGACGACGAACAGGTTGTCGGCCTCTCTCAGGGCGGGCAGGGCGGCCGACCAGTCGGTGGCGGCCTTCGCGAGCACGTCGGGCAGGGTGTCGAGGGCATCGAGCAGCGCCCGGTCCTGCGACCAGTGCGCCACGAGCTGCAAGCCGGCCGCGAGCGCGGCGATGAAGGACTTGGTGGCCGCGACGCTGGTCTCGGGGCCGGCATGGAGCGGCAGCACCACCTCGCAGGTCGAGGCGAGCGGCGAGGCGGTGTCGTTGACGAGCGCGACGGTCAGGGCGCCGTCGTCGCGCCCGGCGCGGGCGAGGTTGAGGATGTCGGGGCTGCGGCCGGATTGCGACACGGCGAGGAACAGGGCGTCGCGCATGCGCGGGCGGGCGTCGTAGACGGAGGTGACGGAGGGGCCGACCGAGGCGGTGACGAGGCCGGACTGGATTTCGAGCAGGTA
>NZ_JBFRGW010000089.1:0-1677 GCF_052115545.1 Microvirga sp. 2MCAF35 | reverse complement strand
TTTTTTTCTAGGACGGCAAAGCTAGCTGGCAGACCTGCTGTTCGAGAGCCGCCAGGTAGGCAGCGGGATCGTGTCGAAAGCGGGTGCGCAGGGTTCGCGCGCGGCGGCCTCTCTCCAGACGCTGGCGCAAACTCCTCCAGTGCTCCCGGTTCGCGGCGCCCAGATCTCGCGCCGTGGGCGCCTGCACGCGGGTCGCAGTGGCGGCGAGCAGACGGACCGAGCCGCGCAGAACCGCACCAGGGGCCGCTGTCTTGCGGCCGGTGGCACGCCGCTCGTGATCGCGCTGGGAGCCGAAGAGCTGTTCGAGATCATTGTTGGTGCGCGGCAGGTCCGGCACCGCATAGGTGTGGAACAACCCAGGGCGATAGCTGCGCGTGACCTTCTGGAAATGATCAAGTGCACCGGCCAGCGACCCAGCTTTGAGGCGATGCCGCTGCATCGCGCCCAGCACCCCGTTGACCCGCCGCCGCACCATCGCGGCGCTCTCCTCGTGCGGGTTGCCAAGCCAATGCGCCACGGCGTGCACGAACCGGTAGGCGTATTCCACATCCGGCCACAAGGCGGCCGTACGCTCCAGCGCACGAGCGATCATCTGGTGCAGGCGCGTGAGCGCCGGCGCGAGGCCCCCTTTTGCTGCACCCGGTCCAGGCTGCCGGCGACCGTCTCCAACCGCTGCTTCAGTTTGAGACCCGCGGCGGCGAGCGGTGCCCGGCCGTCATCGGTGATCGCGCTGCGCACCGCCGCACAGTATCCCTGCACGATCGCCGCTTCGGCATCATCCCGCTCCTCCACGGCCCGTTCGATCCGGCGGATGCCGCGCACCTGCTCCTTGAGCTCCTTCTTGGCATGCCGGTCGGCCTCGAAGATCGGATGAGCCGCCTCGCGCAGGAAGTGGAACTGACACAGCTGATGCGACACACCCGGCAGCACCTGGGCGACCGCCTGACGGATGGACGTCTGACCGTCGCTGATCACGCCGACAACCGGCACGCCCACGGCGGCCACCGCTTCGCGCAGCAGCCCCGCCAGATCCTGGGCCCGGCCGGAGAGCAGGCTGCGGGCCAGCACAATGATGCCGGACGGGCAGTCGCGGATGACCCACAGCACCTCATGGCCGACATCCGGCTGCACGCCATCCAACGCCAGAATGACCCGCCCTTGCCGGGCCAGGAGCCTCTGCAAGGGGCGGCGCTCCATCAGCCGGGTGGCGAGCAGCTCATCGTAGCGGTCGAGCAGGTTGGTGACGCTGCGCTCGGCAATGGTGACGCCGCGGGCCGTGAGCACCGCGTGGATCTCGGGCACGCTGCGATGCTCGCGGTGGCGCAAGGCCCCGATCAGTGCCACGATGTCCAGGCCGAACTTGTGCTGGGGCAAGGCCAGGGCGCCCTCACTCTCAGGCCGGTAGGGCTTGTGGAAGCGGGCGCACCCGTCGGTCTCGCACCAGCGGATCTTGAGCCGCAAGCGGATCGATCCGGTCAGCGTCACAAGGGTGCGGTGGTTCTCGTAGCGGATGCGCATCGGGGCTCCGCAGGCCGGGCACAGCCGACAGGCGGGCCGCAGCACCCGCTCGCGCTCCGGCGGCTGGCGCCCTGAGAGTCTGGTCATCCCGCACCTCCCATCAGGTACAGAAGACCCCCACCACCACACTCTACCAGACAGCCGGCTTTGCCGTCCTAG
>NZ_JBFRGW010000088.1:0-1680 GCF_052115545.1 Microvirga sp. 2MCAF35 | reverse complement strand
CTCATCGCTCGGCTACAAGCCACCCGCACCCGAGGTAGTGCTATGGCCGGCTGCGCAACCCAGACCAGCTCCGCAGGCCACACCCACCGTAGCCCCACGACCCATCATGCACTAACATTAACCCCGTACCACCTCGCGGGGGCTGGCCAGTCGGGCTTGGATCGTCAAACTTCTCTTTTGGCGTCCATCGCAGCTTTCAGACGAGGATATGGCGTTGTTCTTCAGGCGCCGCGATGGGAGATGGAGCGAGCAAACAAAAACCGCTCTCCAACGCCATAATGCAAAGGGCTTAGACCTTAACCAGAATTGGGCACTGGTTGAACAAACCTGGACATGCCCGATCTGCAAGAGGTCAAAGAACGAGATTTTCCGGCTCTCAACACGTGGAATTTTGTTAGCCAAATTAGAGGAGCACCATGATCACTTGCGAGATTTTGTTCGGAAGCGGGCTCGTGATTTATATGGCGAGAAATGGTTGGCTGATGTCCCAAGAGGGGGGCACGATCTTGCCGATCAACTAGAGCATCTTGTTTCCAGCTTTACACCTGAATTGGTCTGCTCAGAATGCAACGCGGCAGATGGCAAGGCGAAGGCGCATTTGAAGGGGAAAGTGCATACGTACTTTAGCTTTTCCCCATCCGAGATTGCACAGTTCATCACGCCAAAGCCAAACGCTCCTCATGGTATAGATTTGCGAAAGGTCGAGGATGCTTGGGATCGGGCTCGTCCAAAGCTTGAAATGCGCCTCAAGCTCATAGACGACACTTTAAGCCTTATCCAATCTGGAATGCTTAGGCAGGAACATGGGACGCCATGGTTTCGGGTGGCTCAACGACAGTTCGACCCCCACACCCAACTTTACCAAGCATTCTTGTCAGAAACTAACCGCGATGAACGAGAGCGAGAGCTATCTCGAATGCTTAATGAGTTTCTGGCGCGGTCTGTTCAAAAGGACTCGCCAGTCATTGCCCCCAAAACCAGTTCAGTAGCTCATAAGGTTCGTGTGCCAAGCGACGCTGAGTATGCCGCCTATACTGATCCTGTCTCGGCTCGCCGCTGGGAAGCTACGCCTGAAATTTGGAGTTGCCCTGTCTGTCAAAGATCAAAGCGGCAGTTAGTCAGGTGGTCAAAGACGGGCAATAAATGGTCGGGAGGAGTTCGTGAGCATTTGGAGCCTATCGTTGAGACGTATGAGACGGCCCTTTGGGCGCGTCGGCGTCTGTTACCGGGCTTCCGAAATGCCTTCGTAATGCGTGATAGCAAGAAGGTGCTGATATGCTCTGGCTGCCAGGACGTCGCTACCCAACTTAAACAGCGTAGGCGCGACATCCCTGACCAGTTCCTAACTATCACTGACATACGTGAGTGTCTTATCGCTGTTGAAGCCCATACGGATCATCAAGTGGATTGGGACGAGACAGCTAACCGCGCTCTGAATAACGCAGCGGTAGGCTCGGCGTGGGACGCCTATTTCAAACACCGCTCAATGGTCTGGCATTCGGGAGAGCAATATAAAAGGCTTGCTCGCTATGTGGCCAGCCCCCGCGAGGTGGTACGGGGTTAATGTTAGTGCATGATGGGTCGTGGGGCTACGGTGGGTGTGGCCTGCGGAGCTGGTCTGGGTTGCGCAGCCGGCCATAGCACTACCTCGGGTGCGGGTGGCTTGTAGCCGAGCGATGA
>NZ_JBFRGW010000087.1:0-1892 GCF_052115545.1 Microvirga sp. 2MCAF35 | reverse complement strand
CGCGGCCGCGAGATGGCGGGCCTCGATGGCGTTGTCCTTGAACACCTGCAGCGAGCGGGCGAGCGCGCCCACTTCGTCCTTGCGCTCCACACCTGTCACGTTCACGGACAGGTCACCGTTCGCCAGTTGGTTCATGGAACCGGAAACGCCGTTCAGCGGGCGCGCGACGCCGTAAACCATGATCGCCACCAGCAGAGAAGTCGCGAGCGTCAAGCCGATGACGGAAGCGACGATCAGCTGAGTCGAGGTGAACGAGGCGAGATCGGCAGCCTGGACCTTCCCCCGGTTGAGAGCCTGGGCGTTGGCCTCGATTCGCTGATCGAGCATCTGCATCGCCTTGTCGTGCAAGGCTTGTCCCTCGCCCGTCGACAGCTTGAAAGCTTCGTCGCTTTCGTTGAGCTGCGTATGGGCGATGCTCCGACCCATGACGGCGAAGTATTCCTCGACGGTCTGCTTCAGCACCTCGTTGGAGCTACGGATCTCGGGCGTATCGGAGAGGGCGATGAGGCTGTCGAAGTCCTTGAGAGCCGCTTCCTTGGCGTTCTTGAAGTGCTGGTCATAGAGGAGGATCTGCTCGACCCGCGTCTCGATGATCAGGTTCTTTTCCTGGATCGCCGCTTCGTTGACATTCGCCTTGGCGCTGAGCGCCGTGCTGCGACGGGCGGCCTGGACATCGACGATCTGCTGGGTCGCATCTGCGAGTGTGTCGAGGCTGGACTTGGCGAAGACGATCAACCCGATCGTCACGGCGATGAACAACGCCACCGGAATGGTCAGTTTGGTAATCAGCTTGAGATTGTTGAGAGCTCTCATTGTCGTCTCGCTATCCTGTCCACGTTCCGCGGACGGTGCACGCGTCCTGCGACGCGCAGGAATTTCAGGCTTCCAGGAATTAGCTCCTGGAGCTTGTGCCAAGCTGAGCTTTGAGCCGAGCTTTCGCACGGCGGCTGCTATTTGCTCGACGTGAAAAGAAAAGGCCGCTGCGAACAGCGGCCCTTTCATTCTGCAGGGTCGCGGCTGATGCCTCAGGCCGCCTTGACGTCCTGGAGGAAGGTCGCGACCTCCTGGCCGAGATCGTGAGAATGGCGCGACAGCTCCTGGGCGGCGCCGAGCACCTGAGAGGCGGCCGCCCCGGTCTCTCCCGCTCCATGATGCACATCCTCGATGCTGCCCGTGACAGCCTCGGTGCCGCGAGCGGCCTCCTGGACGTTGCGGGCGATCTCGGCCGTGGCCGCACCCTGCTCCTCCATGGCGGCCGCGATAGACGTCGAGATCTGGCTCATTTCGGTGATCGTACGCGCAATCTCCTGAATGGCCGCCACCGTCTGCTGCGTCGCCTGCTGCACCGAAGCAATCTGAGCCGAGATCTCCTCCGTCGCCCGAGCGGTCTGGTTCGCCAGATCCTTCACCTCAGATGCCACGACGGCAAAGCCTTTGCCGGCCTCGCCGGCGCGAGCCGCCTCGATGGTGGCATTGAGTGCCAGCAGGTTGGTCTGGCCCGCGATGGTGTTGATCAGCTGCACCACGTCGCCGATCTTCGAAGCGGTCGAGGCCAGATCCTGCACGGCCGCATCTGTGCGGCGCGCGCCCTGCACGGCCTTGTCGGCGATCTGCGAGGATTGCGCCACCTGGGCGGCGATCTCGCGGATCGAGATCGACAGTTCCTCGGTGGCGGCCGCTACCGTCTGCACATTGGCCGAGGTCTGCTGGGCGGCGGACGAGACGGTAACCGATTGCTGCGTCGTCTGTCCGGCGATGGCCGTCATGGACTGGGCGGTGGCCTCCATCTCGGTGGCGGCCGAGGACAGTCCCTGCGTCAGGGCCGAGACGTTGAGCTCGAAGCGCTTGGTGAGCTGGTCGAGCACCTCGGCGCGGCGCATCTTGGCCTGGTT
>NZ_JBFRGW010000086.1:0-1946 GCF_052115545.1 Microvirga sp. 2MCAF35 | reverse complement strand
CTGAAGATCACCGGGACGGGTGAGGCGGCTCAGGATCTCGTTAACGACATGGCCGCGGATGTGGAAACGGCCCTGGAATCGGTTCGTAACTTCGCCACCGAGCTCGGCGCAGCCAAGAACCAGATCGACGCGCAGTCGAAGTTCCTGGGTGCTCTGAGCGAGGCGATGACCAACAGCGTCAGCACGCTCGTCGACGCCGACATGAACGAGGCTTCGACCCGCCTGCAGGCTCTGCAGACGCAGCAGCAGCTCGGCGTGCAGTCGCTCTCGATCGCCAACCAGAACAGCCAGATGATCCTGAAGCTCTTCCAGTAAGAGCCTCCTGATCGGTGACCACGAGGCCCCGTCTTGCAAAAGGCGGGGCCTTCTTTTTAATCCAGTCGCGGGACGCTGAGCCATGTCGAGCGCTCTTCACCGTATAGCCGCTCTTGTCGTCGCCTGCGCGCTCGGGGCGGCCATTCCAGATCTTTCCGCCACGGCGGCATCCGGCACGCTTCGGGCTTGGAATTACGCCCTCCAGGCCGACCAGAGCGGCGCCCCGAACCGGGCATTGGCGCAGATCAGGGGGGAGGGCGGGAGCTCCCTCTGGTTCTCCTGCACCAAAGTGACCGGGGAAGACGAGCCGCCGCAAGTGGCCATCGCCGCCACCGTGATGCAGAAGGCCTATCTCGGGCCCAGCGATCACCGGGGGCGGAGCACGGTCTATTGGCTCGACGAACGGCCGCCGGAAGTATCGCACTGGGTCTACCGTGATCGCTACGGCCAATTGCGCGGCGAAGACGAAGTTATGAGTTTCGCTGCAAGCCTCGCGACAGCGCAGACGCTTATCGTGGAACTTGCGAATTTTCGCCTAGAGCCGCAGAGCGTGAAGTTCGCTCTCGATCCTGACGAGACCCGAGCTGTCACCGAACGCTTCTCGAAGGATTGCCGGTCCATCGCCACGGTGAAGGATTAGGCTGACATGATCGGCCGTGAGCGCCGGTCAGGAGAATGAGCGTCGACCACAGGAATGAGCCATGATCAGCACGATGACCCGCTACCAGATGTTGCAGACCAACCCGGTGCTGACAAAGACGCTCACCCAGAACGACGCCATGGTCAAGCGCGACACCGAGTATTACCTGGCGAACATCTCAAAGGTGAAATCCGTCGACGAGTTCGTGAAGGATTACCGCCTGTTCACCTATGCCATGAAGGCCTATGGCCTCGAAGACATGGCCTATGCCAAGGCCTTCATGAAGAAGGTGCTCTCCGAAGGAACCACCTCGTCCACAAGCATGGCGAACAAGCTGGTTGACCCGCGCTACAAGGAATTCGCCAAGGCGTTCGACTTCGCCGCAAAGGGCGACAAGGCCACCTCCGAGGCCAGCGCGACAACGGAAGCCGTGAGCAAGTATTACCAGCAGACGCTGGAGGCCAAAGAGGGCGAGCAGAACGAAGGCGTGAGGCTTGCGCTCTATTTCAAGCGCAAGGCATCCAGCGTCACCTCGACAATGGGACTGCTGGCGGACAAGCGCCTTCTGACGTTCATGCAGACAGCATTCAACATTCCCAAGGAAGCATCCAAAGCAAGCATCGATCTGCAGGTCCGTAATCTGGAAAAGCACATCAACATCAAGGATCTCCAGGATCCGAAGAAGGTCGACAAGCTGATCCAGCGCTTCTCTGCCCTGTGGGACATGAACAACACCACTCTGGAACAGGTCGCGCCCGTACTGACCCTGTTCTCTGATCCCACGGAAGCGGGCATCAGCGTCGACCTGATGATGAGCATCACCAAGCTCAGGCGCGGGGGCTTCTAGAGCGGGTTTTGATCTGACTGAATCGAAGGGGCTACCCAAATCGGCTGGAAACTGATTCAGACTGACTGCCGGGTGGGAGGCCGGCAGTCATGTCGAAAGCTCTGTCCGTCGATCTTCGTGTTCGGGTTCTTGCGGCGGTGGCGG
>NZ_JBFRGW010000085.1:0-2037 GCF_052115545.1 Microvirga sp. 2MCAF35 | reverse complement strand
CGTGGAGCGCACATTGGCTTGGTATGGACAGTTTCGCCGCCTTGCTATCCGCTATGAGCGCAGGGCCGACATCCACACGGCCTTTCTGACGCTCGCCTCAGCCCTCATCACTTGGCGCTTCGTCCAGAGATGGTTTTGTTAGGTGCTCTTAGTGCTGCCCGTCTATCGAGCTTAACCCCCGTCGCTCCGATTGCGCAGATGAACCGCGAGGATCCTCGCTTTGTGGCAAGCCAGGATGTTTCGCTCAATTCAGGCCAGAATCTCGCCAGTATGGACTGGGCAGAGTTCGAGCATCTCATTCGACAGCTTTTCGAGCGAGAGTTTGCTGCCGCGGGCGGCGAAGTACGAGTAACGCAAGCGAGCCGCGACGGCGGCGTAGATGCAGTCATCTTTGATCCCGACCCGCTACGCGGTGGAAAGATTGTTGTTCAGGCCAAACGGTACACGAACGTCGTGGGAGTGAGCGCAGTTCGTGATTTGTATGGCACCGTGCAGCACGAGGGGGCGACGAAGGGCATCCTTGTGACAACATCAAGCTTCGGTCCGGACGCATACGAGTTTTCAAAGGACAAGCCGATGACCCTCCTAGACGGCCAGCGCCTACTCTACCTTCTCCAGCGCAATGGTTATGAGGCTAGGATTGACCTACAAGAAGCGAAGCGCATGGCCGCTAATGCATGAACTTTGATCGAAAATTTTCACCGCGAACTATCAACTTCCTTTGCTACTTGCGAGTACAGCGATGAACATCCAGACAGCTGTTGACGCGTTGAAGTCGAAGCGCCGGCTGGAAATAGGTTATGATGGGTATGTCCGCGTTGTTGAAGTCCATGCCTGCGGATATACGTCCAAAGGCCATGCCGTCATGCGTGTCTGGCAGGTTCGTGGCGGCAGCGTCAGTGGTGAACGGGCCGGCTGGAAGCTGCTGCGGTTGGATGAGACGCGCGGTCTCCAGATTCTTGACGAACCGTCGGAGGCGCCGCGCCCTCAATATAGGAGCGGTGATCGCGATATGGCCCGGATCCTGGCTCAGGTTTAAATGGGTGTCCCCCATATTGAAGCTGAAGGAACTGGTGGGCCCGCCCGGGCTCGAACCGGGAACCAAACCGTTATGGCAGCCGGCTCTAACCATTGAGCTACAGGCCGCACCTCTGGCAATTATGCCGATCTTCATCGGATCGGCTGTGCCTTCAAGGGCACAGCCATAGGGAACTCACGGAGGCCTAGGTTGTCTACCTCGTCATGACGATGCTAGGACATCCATCCTGTTTGGGCCTGAAAGTGCGTTCGAATGCCGTTGAATTGGATTCAAAAAATTTTTTACCGCGCACTGACCGTTGCAGCCGTCCTTGAGAAGGGTGGCACCCCATTCGAGGACTGGTTTGTCGACATTGCCAGGCGTGCTTGGGGGCCAGATTTCGAGCCGATCCGCGCTCAAGGGCGCCATGGAGATCTGAAGTGCGATGGAAGGCGGATCTCAACTGGTACAATCTATCAGTGCTATGCGCCAATGCGGGCGATCCGCCAAGCCGTCGAAGATAAGATCAGCACCGACTTCAATGGCGCACTTGCGCATTGGGGTTTCCAAATGCGCTCATGGACGATTGTCATCAATGATCGATCAGGCCTCCAAGCTCTTGCGGCTGCAGAGGTTGAAACCCTCCGCAACGCGCACACTCAGATCAGCATCGAAACGCTTGGCCCGGTTGAGATTGAACGAATAGTGCTTGATCTACATGAGGACGACCTTGGTGCGATCTTCAATGTTTATCTTGATGCCCGAGAGGCAGAGCAGCTCCGCGTTACTTTCGGAGACATAGCCAAAGTAGTTGATGCAATCGGCGGAGAAATACCCGTTCTTTCGCTAGAGCCACTGAGAGTCCCCTCCTTAGAGACTGTTTGGAAACTCACGGATGAGCATTCCGGCGGATCAGAATGCCGCCCATGGCGACATGGATCATGGCGGTTGAGACGTCGATGCGCTTCTCATAGTCGCGAACGAGACGCCGCCAGCGCATCATCCAGCCAAAGGTGCGC
>NZ_JBFRGW010000084.1:0-2231 GCF_052115545.1 Microvirga sp. 2MCAF35 | reverse complement strand
ACCGACAGCAACCCCGTCTCCAAAGCCTGACAAGGCCCGGATCCCGGATCAACCGCCACGGTGCAGAAAACCCCCAAACAGGCCCGCTCACACGAACACGCCCCCAGGGGAGGCGCTCCTATAAACCCTCCAACACACTTTGCAAGAGACATCTTCAAAGTCTCTTAGATGGCAATGAAAAGAAGGGGAGGGGAGCGCCTTGGCTCCTCCGGAACATAAGGAGGGCGCAGCGGGCTTTGAAGGTGGCGAACAATGTTCCGTCTGGGGACAAGTCCCGTGCGGCCGGCGTCGTGTTCGCCTCCTAATCCTCTTTTTACCTTTGGCAGGCGTAATCAGGGTGAACCTCCTCCCGGGCTGACCGGTTCGGCCCCAACACCATAACAGACAATGCATTTCAAACGACGGTCCCCATCTTCCGCCGCCAATGGTTATGGCTCTCTCACCCGGGACGATGAACAGCATCCTGAATTCAATGGCCCAGAGGAGAAAAATCCATCTGTCGGAATTTCACGCGCTCCCATGGCCGGAAGCCAACGAGCCTCCCATCTCGAACCACACAGGCAAAGCGGGCGCGGATCGATGAACGAATTTGAGCGCGGACAGGGGCCATCCCGGCCGAGTACAGCCGAGGGGCAGCCTCGTCTCCGGGATCAAGCTGCGGATCGGGTCTCGCGGGACCGAGGACCCAATGGTGCTCCTCGCGGAGAAGTTTGGGAGCAGTCTTTCTCCATGTCGCCGGAGGTCCGCTTCACGCGTACGCCTGAGCGTGTTCTGAAAGAGCGCCGGATGCAGACGCCGGCTCAAGCGGCTCCAGACGCCGCGGATCGGCAGTCCAAGGAAATTGCATCGGTCCGCGCCGCCGATCCTGCGCCGGCCGTCCAGGAAAGACTGCTTGCGTTGCAGAACAAGGCGGCGTCCCAGGAGGTTGGGAACGGCGCGCCTCGTGTCTTTATGCGCACGCCTTCCCATGCGCCGGATCAGGCCAGGCGGGTTGCTCCCGTGCGGCCGCGAGCAGATGTGCCTCCGCGCGCGCCGGTCGCCCCAGCGCCTGCGGTTGCCGAGCCTGCTCCCGCGCCGAAGGCCGTTGAACCTGCTGCACCTCGGGCGAAGAGCACCCCCACTTCTCTCGAGCTTTCCACCGTCCAGCAATCCTACAGCTTCATGTGGCAGCCAGGAACGTATCTCCTGGATCCGACGCTGCCTGTTCCAGTGGAACCGATCCCTGCGGCGGTACCTGCGCCGACTCGTCCCATGCCGTCGGCGCGTGTTCCGGCTGAGCAGAAGAATGTACCGGTCGTGAAGAGAGCCGCGCCTCCGGTCGCAGTTTCTCCACGCATGCCGTCGCCCCCGCCGGCCCCCCTGCCTGCAGAACCGGAGGTTTTGCCGTGGGAGGAGGATGAGGATGACCTCGATGCCGACATGCACATGGATCATGCCGACGACCTGTCGGATGACGATGATGATGCTATCGAGGTGCCGACCCGGCGCGCTGCCGTCGTTGCCTCGCCGCGCACCAGCAGCGAACCGGCCGTTCCGGTTGCGGCCAATGACAGCTTCCGCCGTGACAGCCGAGACAATTATGCTTCCGTATCGGTCGGTGTCTCTGCGCCCGTGAGGGCTTCGTTCGAGTACGAGCTGCCTTCTCTGGAGCTTCTGGCAGAGCCGAAGATCTGGGACAGCGCCGAAGTGCCGGTCGAGGTGCTGCAGGAGAATGCAGCAACCCTCGAGAACGTGCTGTGGGACTTCAATGTCAAGGGCGAGATCATCAACGTCCGTCCCGGCCCTGTGGTGACGTTGTACGAGCTGGAGCCTGCGCCTGGGACGAAGTCGTCGCGGGTGATCTCGCTGGCGGACGACATCGCGCGCTCGATGAGCGCGATCTCGGCCCGCGTGGCCGTGGTCCAGGGCCGCAACGCCATCGGCATCGAGCTGCCCAACCACAAGCGCGAGACCGTGTACCTGCGCGAGCTGCTCGCCTCGCAGGACTTCGAGACCTCGAAGCAGAAGCTGGCGCTGTGCCTCGGCAAGACCATCGGCGGCGAGCCGGTGATCGCCGATCTCGCCCGCATGCCGCACCTGCTTGTCGCCGGCACCACCGGCTCGGGCAAGTCGGTGGCGATCAACACCATGATCCTCTCCCTCGTCTACCGGCTCTCGCCGGCCGAGTGCCGCCTGATCATGGTCGACCCGAAGATGCTCGAGCTCTCGGTCTATGACGGCATCCCGCACCT
>NZ_JBFRGW010000083.1:0-2900 GCF_052115545.1 Microvirga sp. 2MCAF35 | reverse complement strand
TGGCGGTCGAGACGCACGAGAACTGGCTGGAAGCCCACCGCTACCTCAATATGGAGGATCTCAAGGAGCACAAGAAAACCACTCTTCGCGAAGCCGCTTAGCCAGCCCGACCGGCCGCCCCTCTTTGCAGAACTTGACGCACACAATCTATGCTGTTCGGACTCCTCCTATCCTCCGCACGTGTTCGCCAGCCCGTGTAGTCGGCACCAAGGATAATTGAGCTGATGCCGATCCGGCGCAGCCGCTCCGTCGGGTCGATCGCGGCGAGTACATCGTTGAGAAATCCCAAGCCGCGCACCATTGCCTCTCGTACATCCTCCTCGATCAGGGCCATCATCTGGCTCTCTGACTCGATCGGCAGCCGGAGCGAGACCGACCCGTCGGCATGCACCGCCACAGATCGTGAACTCTGCTTGAGCACGAGAGCGTCTCCGGCAATCGCCGGCTCAGTGCCCTCCCTGCGATCGAAAACGGCGTTCGGGCCATGTAAGGCGAATTGGAAGAGCTTCTCGTCTAGTTCCCTGCTCTCAATCTGGATCGGTCGCAGAAGAGTTTGGCTAGGTCCGCCTGCGACGGCGAGGCCAAGGGTTATATGACCGTTCGACCATCCTCGCTCTGATGATGGAAGGACCGATAAGCATCGATTGAGAACCTCATGGGCGTCCGATGCCCCCCGCGCCTCGTCGACCGCCCGCCGATGCAAGGCCTGAGTGATGAGCCTCCGGACATCCTCGGAAGTAGCAAAGGATTCGGTGAACACTCCCCCTTGCCAGTCCTGGACCTCGTCGAGGAACGCCTGCTGCGCGGATTCTCGGTCGTCGACCGTCTCCACCAATGCGATGATTTCCTTGGTTCCCTTGGCCTCCCGGAACTCCTCGTGTGTGGCGGAAATCCCAGATGCCTGTACGGCCCCGTAGCGCCTTCCCATGAGAAGGAACACGAGGTCAGCATCTCGCACTCCAGACAGGCATGCTATCTGCGGCGAACTTGCGGAGGCACCGAAGTCTTCCGCGCGGATTACTTCGTGCCCGAGTGTCTCGATGGCATCTTGAGCCGCAGCTCGAACAGCCTCGTACCCAGTGATGACTGAACTGATAAATACCTTCATTATTAAGCCTCCTGATCTGCCCTGAGCGAAGCGGGGCAGGGCCTCACCAACCCTTCGCGACGTCCGTGCGGTTGCACTTCGGACAGTGGAGGGCACCTAAGGGTTCACGGCGCCGTTCGGCGTCCCGGACCTCCTCGGCTGTGAGTACGGACGCTTCGAAGCGTTCGCCGCAGTTTCGGCAGCGGTATCGGATACGGAGTGGCATAAATTAACCTTTTCACGTTGATTTGCCGGAACCGTCTCGACTCCGAAGATCGAATCCCCCATATCCATCTTCCCCAAGATAGGAGAGGGTATCGACCTCTTCGCCCCGCGCAGGCTCCAGCTTCGCGCGGTATCCCAAGCCGGGTTACACTCGGCTTGGGAATTCGTGGATTGGATGAGAATTACCGTGTCCATCCGGTCGCGTGTCGGCGGCACATGAATCGAGCCAGCCGACGTTTCCGCCACCTGTACGATCCAGTAGACAACGGTGGTGATTCACCCTTCGAAGGTGTCTTTGCGCCGGACTCAGAAGGCCGCGGTGGTCCTACCTGGGGCGCGATCTAGCCCGCCCGCTCAATCCCGGAACCTAAGCGCCGCAAGCGAGGGCTGACCTATTGCCGCCTGGATGCACTCGTCTGGAAGTGACGCTTCTCAACTGCGCGCTCTTCAATGATCGAAGCTAGTCCGCCGCAGGGGTGCGGCGGACTTTGGCTTCATTTGAGGCGCGGTTAGCGAGGTTCTCGCCAACCTTTGTGAGCGCCCATACATCCTTGTAGAGGCAACCAAAGGATGCCTCACACGCGTTCCCGAAGCTCTGCAAAATAAGGGTTTCCATATCTGGTTTGCCTCAACCGGACGCGTTTGCAACCCATCAGAGCGCCTCACTGACCCACCTAACAGTTCGCCTCACAGTGAGGCAGACTTTCTCTGTGTGCACGGTAGGGTGCGGCGTCCTTGCGGGCCAGACCTTGCGCCGCTGGACTCGCCAATCGAAGCTTTCATGGTCGATTGATGGAGCAAGTCGAATGGCAACGGTCAGCGCAAACGGAGAAGTCTCCTTGCATGGGGTGACTGGGTCTGAATGGATACGGCTTGACGCAATCCGTCATTCGCTCGCTCACGGCATCATGAGAAACGTAAAGTCGATGACCGCGAGGTGGGGAACTGCTCTTGCAAACTCGACGTCAGCCAGAACACGAGCCGTGTACGCAGAGTTGCTTACTCAGGCGGAACAGGCGTTCCGCATTGAGGAGGCACATGGCCAGGGCTGTCTGCTCGATCTGGACAGCAGCCTTCTTAAGCCATTGGTTCGGTCGCCGGAGCCTTACCTTGCCCGGGAGGAGATCGAGGCGGCTCAGCGCTACAGGGCATCTATGATCTAGGCTTTCGAAACCGTCCAGAGAACTAAGTGTGAACAGCCTGCCCCGTCGACGTGGGGCAGGCTGTTTCCTTTCGTGGCATCAAACTCTAAACGGAAAGCCCGCCTCAGGGGTGAGGCGGGCTTTGGCTTCAATTGAGGTGCGCTATGGGTGGTTTATGGCCATCCTTTGCGAGCGTGTGACTGGAACCATAGTTTGCCGCAGATTTTCTACAAGTCATTGAAATCGCTAGGTCTGCCTAAAGGCTTTGTCACGCAGTGTGCTGTTGTTTGACGCAATAGTGGCCAGCCCCCGCGAGGTGGTCCGGGGTTAATGTTAGTGCATGATGGGTCGTGGGGCTACGGTGGGTGTGGCCTGCGGAGCTGGTCTGGGTTGCGCAGCCGGCCATAGCACTACCTCGGGTGCGGGTGGCTTGTAGCCGAGCGATG
>NZ_JBFRGW010000082.1:0-3223 GCF_052115545.1 Microvirga sp. 2MCAF35 | reverse complement strand
ACGTGGTCGGCGGCTCGGGCAACGACACGGTCTATGGCTCGGCCGACGCCAACGAGCTCAACGGCCAGGACGGCAACGACATCCTGGCGGGTGCCGACGGGGCCGACACCCTCTGGGGTGGCAATGGCAACGACTGGCTCGAGGGCGGCCATGGCAACGATCTCGTGGCCGGCGGGGCGGGCGATGACCGTCTGATCGGCGGCGCCGGCAACGATGTGCTGCACGGCGAGGCTGGGCGCGACCTCTTCGTGTTCGAGAGCGCGCTGAATGCCACCAGCAATGTGGACGTGATCGTCGACTTTGCGGTGGCGGAGGACTGGATCGGGCTGAGCCGGGGCGTGTTCAGCTCGGCGGCCTTGACGGTGGGGTCGGGCGCCACGACGGCGGGAGCGCAGATCGTGTACAACGCTGCGACGGGCGACCTGTCCTACGATGCGGACGGGGTCGGCGGCGCCGCGCAGGTGAAGTTCGCCCATCTGGCGGCCAACCTGGGGCTGACCGCGGCCAACTTCGTCCTGCTCTGATCGCAGAACGCAGTCTTTCAGCAAGACGAAGGAAGGGCCGGTCTCACGACCGGCCCTTCTTGCGTTCCGGAGGAAGGCGAGGGTTCAGGTGACTTGCGAGATACAGGCTTGTGGATGGGGCGGATCCGCGAACTGTCCCTGGAGACTGGTGACAGAAGCCCATGCGACGGCAATCCAGGCAAGCGGCTGGAGGACATGGCTCAGTCGAGGCGGAGCCGTCCGAGCGACACTGAATCATTCACGCTGCGTGTGCGTGGTGCAGCTAAAAGTCAACTTCTCATATGTGGCATAATGTTACTAAGTAACGTAATGAAGCCATGAAGCCGTCGGGAGATGTGACATGGCCCAGAAGTCTCAAACCTTTGCAACGAGTGTGGATCCGAACGTCGCGGCGCTGCTGTCGGGATCGCGCTGGGCGAACGCCACCGTCACCTACAGCTTCCCCGATGCGGCAACCGATTATCCTTACTCGATTGGCCCAGGGTTCACCCCAGCAGACATTTATCAGAAGCAGGTCATACAAGGTATTCTTGAGGGCGTCCTCAGTGGTCAAGTGATTGACGGCTACAGCCTGATGACTTCTGTGGAAGGCATCACCAACCTAGACATGCAATATATAGGCGAGGTCAGTTCCGATATCGCTATTTCGGCCGATTCTACAACGGATCGCGGTGGCGCATTCTATCCCGGAGATCAGCCTATGGCAGGCGATATTGTGCTTCCAATTTACAGCCGTTCTGCCAAAGGCTTGAATGACATCATGCACGAAATCGGCCACGCGCTTGGACTGCAGCATGGTCATAATGTTTTGTCACCGGATCGAGACTCGAAAGAGTTTTCGATCATGACGTACCGGGATTATGTCGGTGAGCCATTCAATGAAGTCGGTGCAGGTGATTACCCCAGTACGTACATGATGTACGATATTGCGGCCCTGCAGTATCTGTATGGCGCGAACTTCAATTTCAACAGCACCGACAGCTTCTATTCGTTCGATCCTGCCTCAGGCGACGCTTATCTCAATGGAGTCAGACAGGTCAAAGCGTTCGGTCGAAACGTGCTTTTCATGACGATCTGGGACGGCGGCGGCAACGACACCTACGATCTCACAGCCTATTCCACGGATCTCACCGTCGATCTAGCGCCGGGCGGCTGGTCGGTGTTCTCTCGGCAGCAGTTGGCTGATTTGTCCGGCACCGGCATCATGGCGCGGGGCAACGTGTTCAACGCGCTGCAGTACAACGGCGATCCGCGCTCTCTGATCGAGAACGTGCGCGGCGGCTCGGGCAACGACAAGATCACCGGCAACAGCGCGGCCAACACGCTCAGCGGCAATTTCGGCAATGACACCTTGTTTGGATTGGCTGGCAACGACACCCTCTATGGTGGAGAGGGCAATGACACGCTCTTTGGCGGACAAGATCACGACATGGTTTACGGCGGAGCCGGCAACGATGCGATTTTGGGTGAAGCCGGCAACGACTACATCGACGGCGGCGATTTGAACGATGCGCTCGATGGGAACAGCGGCGATGACACCATTCTCGGGGGAAGCGGCAACGATCTTATCCTAGGTAACGCAGGAGCTGATTCCCTGGACGGTGGTGACGGTATCGACGTCCTTAGCTATGCCGGGGACTCGACCGGCGTGTCCGTTGACCTGAGGTCCAATTCGGTGGGCGGTGGAACAGCTCAGGGCGATCGGATCAGCAATTTCGAGGCCGTGGATGGAGGCTGGGGCAGGGACACGATCTTCGGCAGCCACGGCGACAACACCTTATATGGCGGGGGGGGCGATGATCTGATATTCGGCGAGTACGGCACCGATACGATTTGGGGACAAGACGGCCACGATGAACTCCACGCCGGCAACGATTACTCGGCCGACACGGTCTATGGCGGCGTTGGTGACGACACGATCTACGGCAGTCTCGGAGCTAACCTGATATACGGCGGCATCGACAACGATGTCATCTATGCCGGCCAGGGCGATGACTGGATCACTGGAGAAGACGGCAACGACTTCCTGCAGGGCGAGGCCGGCAACGACATCATTCTCGGTGGCGCCGGCGCCGACACGCTGGATGGCGGCACGGGTACGGATGCATTGGAATATGGCGACGACTTGACCGGCATCTACATCGATCTGCGGCTGAATTTTGCAAGGTCTGGCCTAGCCGAAGGTGATGTGATCCGCAACTTCGAGACTGTCTATGGAGGCGACGGCAACGACACGCTCTACGGCAGCGCCGACGACAATTATCTCATGGGGCGGGGAGGCAACGACACCATCGCGGGTGCGGGCGGCAACGACACCGTTCTTGGCAGCGACGGCAATGACCTGCTCTATGGCGATGACGGTCAGGATAGCCTGAACGGCGGGCGGGACAACGACACACTGCATGGGGGGCTGGAGAACGATACGCTCGTAGGCCACCTGGGCGATGACAGCCTCTACGGCGAGAACGGCAGTGATTCTCTGTCTGGGGGCGACAACAATGATACCTTGAATGGCGGCGCGGGCGCGGACGTGATGGACGGCGGCGGCGGCATCGATACGCTTGATTATAGCGCCGATCTCAGCGGTGTTTACGTCGATATCAGAACCAACTCGGCCTTCTATGGCGAGGCGGCGGGCGACGTGATCAGCAACTTCGAGAACGTGACCGGCGGTGCGGGCAACGACACGCTCTACGGCA
>NZ_JBFRGW010000081.1:0-3234 GCF_052115545.1 Microvirga sp. 2MCAF35 | reverse complement strand
TCATCGCTCGGCTACAAGCCACCCGCACCCGAGGTAGTGCTATGGCCGGCTGCGCAACCCAGACCAGCTCCGCAGGCCACACCCACCGTAGCCCCACGACCCATCATGCACTAACATTAACCCCGTACCACCTCGCGGGGGCTGGCCACTTGTCTGTCCGAAACCTGGAGATATGTATCCGAGCGAAAGACCTTCGGCAAGCCTCTGTCGGATAACCAGGGCGTCACTTTCCCGCTCGCCGAATGCGAGACACATGTCGAGGCGGCGCGCCTCCTCTGTTACAAGACACTCGCCGCCAAGGATGCCGGCGCGCCTCATACACGTGAGGCAGCCATGTGCAAATGGTGGGCGCCGCAGCTTGCCTTCGAGGTCGTGCACAAATGCCTGCTGATGCATGGGCATGCAGGTTACAGCACCGAGCTGCCGTTCGAGCAGCGCCTGCGCGACGTGCTCGGCCTCCAGATCGGCGACGGCACGGCTCAGATCATGAAACTCATCATTGCCCGCGAGACGCTGAAATCGATCGCGGGCTGAATCGAACGGGCCATCAGACGCCCGGCTTTTAGCGAGGAGGAGATGTCATGAAGTTGGAACTGGGTTCGCTGCCGAAACGCCGGGCTGCGATGAAGGAAAGCGGCCATTGGCGGGATGAAACGCTCCTTGATCATCTTGTCCGTGTCGTGGCACGGACACCCGGCAAGATCGCCGTGGTGGCGTCCCAGTCCGAGCTGGCGCGAGAGCAGCGCCTGACCTACGAGGAACTCGACCGGCTTTCCGACCTCGTTGCTCTCAGCCTTGAAGAGCACGGCATCGGGCATGGGGACGTGGTTTCGTTCCAGCTGCCGAACTGGTGGGAGTTCACCGTCCTGCATCTGGCCTGCCTCAAGCTCGGCGCCATCAGCAATCCTCTTATGGTCATCTTCCGTGAGCGTGAGCTGAACTTCATGCTCGGCCTTGCAGAGACAAAGGTGCTCATCGTCCCGGCGAAGTTCAGGGGTTTCGATTACGCAGCCATGGCGGCTAACGTTCAGGCGCAGCTATCGTCACTCAAGCATGTGTTCGTCATCAATGGCGAAGGTGAGCAATCCTTCGACACGCTGCTCAAGCCCAAAGTCGGCGAGGAGGGGCGCAGGCGCCTGCGCGAGCGTAAGCTCTCGCCCGACGATGTGATCCAGTTGCTCTATACCAGTGGCACCACGGGTGAACCGAAAGGGGTGATGCATACTTCCAATACGATGCTGTCCAACCTCACGCCCTTTGCCGAGCGGCTTCATCTGGGGCAGAGCGACGTCATCCACATGCCGTCGCCGATGGCCCACCAACTCGGCTTCATGTATGGCCTCGTGCTTCCTGTGATGCTGGGCGCGACGGCTGTGCTCCAGGACATCTTCGTGCCTCAGACGATGGCGGAGCAGATCACGCGAGAAGGCGCGACCTTCACCATGGGGGCAACCCCCTTCCTTAACGACCTTACGGACTATGTGGAGCGCACCGCCGGTGCCACGCCGACCCTGCGCGTATTCGTCTCGGCGGGCGCACCCATCCCTCGTGCGCTCGTCACAAAGGCGCGCCAGGTGCTCGGGGCCGCCATCATCTCCGCCTGGGGCATGTCGGAAAACGGTGCCGTCACCACGACTCAGCCGGAGGATCCCGAGGAGAAGACCACGAGCACCGACGGCAAGGCGCTGCCAGGCATGGAGGTGCGGGTGGTCGATGCGGAAGGCAATGCCATGCCGAGCGGAACCGAGGGGCAGCTCCAGGTTCGCGGATGCTCGAACTTCGTCGGCTACCTGAAGCGCCCGGAACTCGACAGCACCAATGCGGAGGGTTGGTTCGACACTGGCGACATCGCGCGCATGGATGAGGATGGCTATATACGCATCGCGGGTCGCTCGAAGGACATCATCATCCGCGGCGGTGAAAATATCCCTGTTGTCGAGATCGAAGGCATTCTCTTCAAGCATCCGAATATCGCGGGAGTTGCCATTGTCGGTTATCCGGACGAGCGTCTCGGAGAGCGCGCCTGCGCCTATGTCACCCTGAAGGAAGGGGCAACGCTGGCCTTTGAGGAAATGACGTCCTACCTCAAGGAGCAGAAGATGGCGGTGCAGTACATTCCCGAGCGGCTCGAGATCGTTGAGGAATTGCCGCGCACTCCAAGCGGCAAGATCCAGAAGTTTAAGCTCAGGGAAGAAGCCCGACGCTTCTGATCCGGCACAATCCCGCCGCGCAGCAGCGCCTGCGCGGCGCCTATACGACGCTCAACTTATCCTTCAGGCGATCAAGCAGGCGGTAGAGCAGGATCTGATCCTCGAGGCTGAAGTCGTCCAGCGCGGCTCCGTAGAACGCCTTGATCGAGTTCAGCATCTGCGCCCAGATCTTTTCTCCCTTTGCTGTCAGCTTGATAAGACGGCTGCGCCCATCCTCGGGGTCTTTTACCCGCTCCACCCAGCCTCTGGCCTCGAGCCGATCAAGCACGGCGGTGAGATTCTGGCGGCTGAGGAGCAGGAACTCGATCAGGTCCTTGACCGACATTCCTTGTGTCCGCACCCGCGGCCGTGCCAGTGCACCGAGCACCGCCCATTGCTGGGTTGTGCTGCCGTAATCGGCCATAAAGCGAGTGCCGTTCTTGTGCATCAGATTTGAGCATTGATACAGGCGAAAGAACAGGCGGTTGGCAACCTCGAAACCCGGATCGTCCGGAGACGCGCCCGTGTCCGCGAGTGGCTTGGCTTTGCTCATGAGGATACTTTCAATAATACGTCAATGGGTTGCCATAAATGCGAATATATCATAGTGTTGTCATATCTTAACAGGGCCAGCGAGTGTGACGGTGCGCGATTTTCAGGAAAAGACCATTATCATCACAGGCGGCGGAGGGGGAATAGGTTCTGCCATGGCGCGCCACATCGCCTCGCGCGGCGGGCTCGTCGCCGTTTTCGATCGTGATCCGAACGCAGCCGAAAAGACGGTTTCCGCGATCAAGGCGGAGGGTGGTACGGCTCAGGCCTTCGCCTGCGACATCACTGTTCGTGACCAAGTCGAGCAGGCGGTCGCCAATACCGAAAAGGCCTTCGGCTCCATCGTGGCCAGCCCCCGCGAGGTGGTCCGGGGTTAATGTTAGTGCATGATGGGTCGTGGGGCTACGGTGGGTGTGGCCTGCGGAGCTGGTCTGGGTTGCGCAGCCGGCCATAGCACTACCTCGGGTGCGGGTGGCTTGTAGCCGAGCGATGA
>NZ_JBFRGW010000080.1:0-4276 GCF_052115545.1 Microvirga sp. 2MCAF35 | reverse complement strand
GGGCACAGCCGACAGGCGGGCCGCAGCACCCGCTCGCGCTCCGGCGGCTGGCGCCCTGAGAGTCTGGTCATCCCGCACCTCCCATCAGGTACAGAAGACCCCCACCACCACACTCTACCAGACAGCCGGCTTTGCCGTCCTAGTTTTTTTGAAGCGGTAGCCCTGGCGGCGGAACCAGTGCGAGATCGAAGCCGGGGTGATCTTGGTGCCGAGGGTCAGGAGTTCTGCGGCCAGTTGGGGCATGGTGATATCGTCCTTCTCGGCCACACGCTGAAGGAGGAACGCCCGGTGCGGATCAAGCTTGGAGTAGCGCCAGCCACCCTCCGGCTTGGGGGCCAAACTGCCGGTAGCCCGATAGGCCGCCATGAGCCGCACTACGAAGGCGACCGAGACCTCGAAGTGCCGGGCTGCCTCATGGCAGGAATGGCCCGCCTCGACAAAGCGCGCCACCCGGCGGCGTAAATCCAGCGAGTAGGACTTGGTCATCGCTCATCTCCTCCCAGAAAGAGGGCTGAGAGAAGGGAATCACGAAGCCGCCAAGCCGCATAGCCCCAACGACTCCGTCAGAACTGCCGTTGCTCTAGTTTGGATTAGCGTCGGCCAAACCGACTCCCGCCGAGGCGCCGTCAGGCTGACCGGAAGTGGAACACAGGGAGGTATAGCGTCGGCGGTCACTATCCTGCCGCTTAGAGCATCTTTCCTCGCAAAACCGGTTCCCACTTTTGCGTTCGATGCTCTACAGCATCGGATGGAGCGGAAAACCGGGTCCACTTTTCCGTCCGATGCGCTAGAAACAACATAGCGACTGCGCCTCAGGTCCCTGATGAAACCCGAAATCTGCCTTTTCAAGCAGAGACCTCGGCATGTGGGCTGGGCCGCGTCGTTGCGAAAAACGGGATGGAGCAGCTTCTGGGATCCAAGGGTCCGATCATCAGGCAGCCCTCGCGCCGAGGGTCCAGGAAAGGATTTTCCCTTACACGCTTCCCCGACACCTTTTGTCGGGCTCCACTTGCAAGCCCGCACAGCGAGGCACCCCTGGCCGGTAGAGCCTTCTGTTCCGGCATCGTCTAATGGCGCAACGGAAGCGACTGGCTCTCATTGAACAAACGCTTCGGCCGATGGTCTAGCCGTTCGGCGTACTCTGCTTGGATGGCAAATGACTTGCCGCCCAGATAGCCGCCTGTGTGCGGTTCTTCGCCTGAATCTTGCGCAAAATCGCTTTCACGTGAACTTTGACGGTCGCTTCCGTGATATCGAACTTTCGGGCGATGATCTTGTTCGAGTCGCCATCCATGAGGCAACGCAGGATCACCGTCTCGCGAACGGAGAGTCCTTTCGCCGGAAGGCTCGTTTCATGGGAATCATCAGGAACCGGCGCCTGCTTGGGGTGATCGGCCCGGAGATCGCGTTCCCGCAGAAGATCGAGGATAGCCCCCGGGAAAATGGCCTCCCCTAGCATGACCAGGTCCAGCGATTTCACCAGAACCTCATGCGAAATCGACTTCTTGAGATAGGCATCTGCTCCAGCCTGAAAGGCTGCAACCACTTGCTTAAGGTCGTACTCCTCAATCAGCATGATCACTTTTGCGCTCGGATTACCCTCTTTCAGCATCCGGGTCTGGCGGCAGGTGGCATCGTGATCGCGGCTTGCATCGATAATAAGGACGATCGCGCTGTTCTCGATCCCCGCCACGGCACCCATTTCCTCGAGGCTCGCAGCTGCCACGGAAGGAGAGTAGGCCGTCTCCGCGAGGATTCGGCGCAGACCTTCTCTCAACAGGGCGTTCGGTTCGATGAGAAGCGTCTTGATGGAGCGAGCAGCAACATGGTCTGTCGAAGAAGGCTCAACCGAACGGGCCAGCTCCATGTATCGTGAATATGCGATATCCTTGGCCGAAGAAGCACCAGGATGAGGAAGACTATCAAGATCGTAGGTGTTCCGCATCGCAGATGCCTTTCTGGTCTTGATTCGGTGAGCAGAGAATAAAAATTCTCTAACAATGTTTAGCTTATAATCTCATTATAGACAATCATTACCCATTCAAATCATTTTAACAATCTTTAATTGTTATCTTTGGTATGAAATATCGTATCTTTTATCGACAGGATGGCCTATTGGCTTTTCTAGCCTCCGCCACAGAGATCCTCATTTTTAAAAATCTCTTTCCAGTGTCGATTCAACTTCCGCAGTATTGGATTTCCTCTTTGAAGGCACGTTTTTAACAGCAATCCGAAGCCGCTTTCCCGGAGGATGTCACTGCCGTGACTTGCTGCAAGAAAGCAACCGAATTGACGATCGAGCGGGCTTATTCCTCAACGACATCGAACCGAAAAGATTGGTTCATTGTGCGGCGGGCCCATCTTGATCCCTCTGCCGCACAGAACGACGCCAAGGAGCGGAGCGTCGGATGACAGCCTGTCACGCCCGGCGCTCTGGTATGGATACTTTATCCACAGCTCATGCCCAAGTCGTATCTGCCGAATTGGACGACAGATGATTGACGGCCCACATGGCAGCTTGTGTTCGATTTGCAACGCGAATCTTACGCAGAATAGCCTTGATGTGAACTTTTACGGTTGCTTCGGCAACATCAAGCTTGCGCGCGATTACCTTGTTCGGAGCCCCTTGCATCAAGCATTGCAAGATCTCCGCCTCTCTGCTCGATAAGGTGCGGATAGGAGAGTCAAGGCTATCGGAAGTCGCCGCGGCCTGCTGAGGTGACATCCGGATGGCCGAAGTATCGTTTGAGAGTTCTGCCCCCAACCCATTGCCTGAAATTGCGGCCAGAAAGGCTGCTGAGGGAAACACAACTTCACCCAGCATCACAAGGTCGAGGTACTTGATCAGCGCCTCGCACCCCGTGGTAGCGAGACAATATCCATCCGCTCCTGATTGAAATGCGGATTTCATACCATCAAGATTGAAACTGTCTGACAGAACCACGATACGTGCTTGCGCATATCGTTGCTTCAGAGACCAGATGCCCTCCGCCAGTCCCGCTGGATACAGGCTCGCATCGAGAATGAAGAGAAGCGGGCTGTCCTGGTCGGTGTGATCCAGGGTTATGTCTCCACGAGTCAGATTTTCCGGATGCAATCGGAAGCGCGTACTGGAGAGAACATGCCTCAAACCCTCACGCAACATCGAGTTCTTGCAGCCTAAGACCGTGGTGACTGGCAGAAGGTGTGACATGCGAGGGAGCCTTTCCGCAGAGGTTACCTCGAATTGTACGAATTAACCGTTTGTTAGCCATCCTTAATAAAGAGGTATCGTTTTATGCTTAGGTGGTAGGCCTGGAATCACTAATAAGAGTGGGTGATCTTGAGAGTACTCGTGAGAGCGGGCACTCGCCACAATCGGCTCACGAGAATTCGCTCAGAACCACTTCGCAACGATCTGCGCACGCAGAGCCGTGCATGCATCCAATTTCGTACTCCTTTGGTGCAGACAGCGAAGCGCCCGAGCGATTGTCAAGACCTCCTTACAGTCAAGCTGACGTCCAATTGCCACGATTGGTGACGAGAAATCTCCTCAAACAAGGGGACTCTCATGATTTTTCGTCTTGTTCTCGCGTGCGCGGCGATCGCTTGCGCCCTGCCAGCAACAGCATCTGAACGAGATCAAATCGATGCACTGATCGCGCAGCACGCCAAGGCTCACGGTGTTCCTGAAACTTTGGTACATAGAGTCGTCAAACGTGAGAGCGGATACAATCCGCGCGCATCCCATAGAGGCAATCTCGGCCTCATGCAGATCCGCTATGCCACCGCACGCGGCATGGGCTACACTGGAGACGCCTCCGGTTTGCTCGATGCAAACACCAACCTGACCTATGCGGTTCCTTATCTGGCAAACGCCTATATGGTCGCAGGCGGCAACTCCGACCGCGCAGTCGCCCTTTATGCCGGCGGTTATTATTACGAGGCCAAGCGCAAGGGCCTGCTGAACGCCCTCAGAACAGGCTCCAACGACCCTATCATGACCGGGTCGATCCCCACCTCCTCAGGGCTTGCATCTGCTAGCGCGCGCTGAAGCATCGGGCTTGAATTCGATGTCGCGTCCCATGCTTTGAGCGTTTGTCGTCGGGCAACTTTTTTGCGCAAATCGGATCCCATTTTTACATTGGCAGGCTAGAGCCTTTTTCGGCTATTCCGAGTCGGAGGGGATTCCGCTGTGAGGCGTGATGTGTCGTGCTGGCTTCCAGACATGGAGGCAGGCATGGCACGCGCTTACAGTCAGGATCTGCGGGACCGCGTGATCAAGACAGCCTTGGGT
>NZ_JBFRGW010000079.1:0-4716 GCF_052115545.1 Microvirga sp. 2MCAF35 | reverse complement strand
GGCCTTGCGCCGTCAGCACATCAACCTGCCGCAACTTCGCGACAATCTCTTCAGCCGTGTGTCTCTTCCTGGGCATTCTCTCGTCCTCCAAATGGCAAAAAGCCATACATCAGGGAGGACCACTTCAAAGGGGGCAGGCCAGACGCCGGCGCTGCCATCTGTCTTTTACAAGGGGTGCTCACGCAACGGCGTGGGGGAGACGTTTCTGCTGCGGGTCGGTTTCATTCTCAGGATGGCGAACGCAGTTTCGGCCGGCAGCCTTGGCGCCGTAGAGCGCTCGGTCTGCCGCCTCGAGGAGGGCAGCGCGTTCGCTTCCGCGCGAGGGTCGGACAGAGGCGATGCCGATACTGACCGTTACCACCTGATAGGGGCTGCCCTCATGGGCAATGCCCAGGGCGACGATGCTGTGCCGGACATTCTCGGCGATCAGTTGGGCGCCCGCCAGATCCGTCTCGGGGAGGACGATGGCGAATTCCTCGCCGCCGTAGCGGGCCGCGATGTCGCGAGGACGGCGGATACTGCTTTCAAGCATACCGGCAACCGCCCGGAGGACCTCGTCGCCCCGTCCATGACCATAACGATCGTTGAAATTCTTGAAATAGTCGGCGTCGATGTAGAGCACCGACAGGGACGAGCCGGACCGGATGGCGTGGCGCCATTCCCGCTCGAAGGTTTCGCGGAAGGCGCGGCGGTTCGGCAGGCCCGTCAGGTCGTCGGTGCGCGCGATGCGCCGGAGCTTGGTCTCCGCGCGCGTGCGGCGTTTCAGTTCGCGCTGAAACATAATCGTCAATCCAACGACGGCGCAGCACAGAGCGAGGGTCGCAAGGCTCAGGACAAGGGCCTTGCGCTGCCAGGCGGAGAAGATCTCCTCGACCGAGAGGGCAACGGTAAGAACGAGCGGATACCGCTCCAGCCGCTCGAACGAGATGATGCGCCGGACGCCGTCGATGGGAGAGACCGAGTCGAACGTGCCGGATTTTTCCGCCAGAAGGCGCCTGACATGCGGAGAGCCGCCATGATCCTGATCCACTTGGCTCGCATCATAAGGATAGCGCGTCAGGAGGACGCCGTCGTTCCGGAAGAGGTTGATCGCTCCGTGCTGGCCGAGGCTCAGGTTGTCGAACAGCTGATTGATCGTGGTCAGGGGCACCGATCCCATCACTACCCCGGCGAAGCGCCCGGCCGTATCCGAAAGCTTCCGGCTGATCCCGATGCTCGGCTCGCCGTGGTGCGTCCGGCTGGCGAAAGGACGGCTGATATACAGGCCGATATGGTTGTTGTCTTTGTGGGCGATGAAGTACTCGCGGTCCGCCACATTGAGAGACCTTGGGGCAATCGCCGGCCCGGCATCGGCGATGAGGTTGCCGGCCTGATCCACAACCAGCAACGTCCCCATGAACGAGGCCGTGGCCGCGCGGTCGAAGAGCATCCTGTACTGGAGGTCGGGTGGAAGCTGCTGGGAGCCGAGATATCTCAGCCCTTCCATGGCACCTCTGAGCGACAGGTCGATCAGGTCGAGCTTGCCCTCGAGATCCCGGGCAATGGTCGTCAGGACGTTCCGGGAGGACCTCTCCGCCTCCTGCCACGTGTTCTGGCGGTCGATCCAGAGCGTGTGTGCCGAGATCCCCAGAATGCCCAGGGCGATCACGCCTGCAATCAGGTGCAAATAGACTTCTGAGAACAGACGTTTCATTCGACGACGCACAAGTTTCTACAGAATTTATTCTATATGCGATCCTAATGGATTGTTACAGGCAGGGACGGATGAGACTATTGAATAGGATCATTTCCTGAAAATCTCTCGGAAGAGTGCTTCTAAACTCTTTATGTGTCGAGATAACGTTTTGTCACCTTCGGCGAAGTACTGCTCGATGGCGGGTGCGAGGTCCTGACATCTCTCCCTGTGCGAGACTTTACGGCGGCAGCGTCCGTGAACCGAGGCGGCTGATGCCGGGCAGGGTGATGCGAAGTGAGTTGGGCCCGAATCCCTTCGGGCGCATCCGAGGAGTTCTTCGGATGCGCCCGGTTACCGGCCCGACTATCGCCTCGAGCGCGCGCGCCTCGAGAGCATGTTCAGGGCCTCGATGAGGGCGGAGAACGCCATCGCGGCGTAGATGTAGCCCTTCGGCACATGGGCTCCGAAGCCTTCCGCGATGAGAACCATGCCGATCATGAGCAGGAAGCCGAGGGCGAGCATGACCACAGTCGGATTGGCCTGGATGAAGCGGGCGAGGGGATCGGCGGCGAGCAGCATGACCGTGACGGCGGCGACCACGGCCACGACCATGATCGGCACATGATCCGTCATGCCGACGGCCGTGATGATGCTGTCGATGGAAAAGACGAGATCCAGGAGCAGGATCTGCACGATGGCCGAGGCGAAGCTCATCTGAGCCTTTCCGCTCTCGAAAAGGTCGGGGCCAGGATCGGGGTCGACGTTATGGTGGATTTCCTTCGTCGCCTTCCAGACCAGGAACAGGCCACCGGCGATGAGGATCAGGTCGCGCCAGGAGAAGCCGTGCCCGAACGCCGTAAAGAGGGGTTCGGTGAGCTGGACGATGATTGCGATGGTGCCCAGCAGGCCCAGGCGAAGAACAAGGGCAAGACCGATTCCGATACGCCGGGCGGTCGCCTGTCGATCGGCCGGGAGCTTGTTGGTCAGGATAGAGATAAAGATGAGATTGTCGATCCCGAGCACGACTTCCATGACGACAAGGGTCGCCAAAGCCGCCCAGGCGGCCGGATCTGCAGCCAAGCCAAAAAGGTAATCCATGAAGCCGTTCCCAATTGTCAGGCTTTATGTTGGTTATGGCCGCGCTTGCGCAAGGGGCTGGGCAAGAGCTTGATGCCGGTGACCACGTTTGCAGCAATTGAATTCCGGTTTGGGCCGTTGAATCGCGTGGAAGGGCAACCACATATCATGAAAGCACGACAGCCGTGTTCGTTTCGGCTGTGGAGAAATGCTTTAATTCCAGTTGTTTAGTTTCGATCTCGGCTGTGCGGCGCCAGCGCTGTGGAACCGCCCATGGCATGAGAAGCGTTTCCTCTTGGAATGATCTGGAGGCGTGTCGTGGCGGAATTCTCAGGACGTTGGCTGGTGGCTGCCTCCCTTGTGGGAGTGCTTGGAACACCGTTAGCCGCTCTCGCCCAATCGGGTCGACCATGGGTCGATCCTCCCTCCGAGGTCGGGGGCAAGGTCCAGGTTCCCACGGCGGCGCCGGCGTCTGTGCCGGCGCCGCCAGCCCAAGCTGCGGCGCCTCATTCGGCTGCACCTTCAGCTTTGCCTCCCTCCGAAGCCAAGGCGAGTGCAGAGACACGCCCGACGGAAGAGACGGTGCCTCCGAAGCCAGTCAAGACGGCAGGCGACAAGCCGACGAAGCAAAAGTCGGTCGCCGAACGTAAGACTCGTCCTGCCTCGCAGCAGGCCAACGGGTCGACGCGCGATCAGCGCAAGGGGGCGCAGGTCGTACGCCGGCGCGGCGGGACCGAGATGTCGCAAGCCGAACCGCGCAATGCCATTGAACGTCGTGCGCGCATCGTGCGCTATGGTTCCGTCCAGGAGGGATTGGATGCGGGTCTTCAGGTCATGAGGCTCAGAACCATTCAGCTCCCGGATGGCCGTCGCATCGACGTTCTGACGCGGCCAGACCAGGACATCGCATCCGGGCTGCCGGATGGGTATTGAACAAGGGATAAGCGCCGGCGGAAGCGCTTAAAATTCTGCCGCTTTCTCTTGTGCGCGGCGACGGATATCAAGCCAGAGAACTCGCTCGCGTTGCGCATCAGCAAGGGCGCGATGTGAGGCAGGGCCGAGTTTGTCGTCGATGCGTTGCGCCTGAGCAAGAATGTCCTGCATGAGCGCGCGCTGCAGTTCTTCGGGAACTTCAGCATCGCGCAGCACCTCGCGCATGATCCGACGATGGGCCATCTCGGTATCCTCGAGACGCAAGGCATGGCGCGGCAGCCCCGCCGCGCGCAGGAGCTTGCTCAGCCACTTGCCGTCCCAGGACGGTGCCGTGGCATAAAGTTTGCGCCCCGTCAGAACTGATACCATGCGCTTCGCGACATCTTCGAGCGGCGTTCCCTCCGATCTCAGCTGCTCTCTCGAAATCCCATGGATCCTGCCCGCCTTGACGTCCCAGTCGGTCCAGGATTCGTCAGGCTTGATGAGATAGCTCTCCTCCTCGCCGCTTGCGAAGACCCACGCGACCTCAATGGGATATCCCTGCTTGCCAAGGGACGATGCTTCGAAATCGAGAAAGACGATATCTGTTAGGCACGCCATCGTGGGTAAACTCGCATGTCGGTATTGCCGACCACGAAAGCTCATACCACAGCCATGAAGGTTAGTGTCATCCTCTCACACCGGATGCTCCATCTCTTGCTCTTAGATGGCGCACCGTTCGAGCTGTAGAGCCGGGTCATATTTTACCTGCAAGACCCTGCGGACTCGCATCACGGTGTGCTAGAGCATCGAACGCAAAAGTGAGAACCTGTTTTGCGAGGAAAGATGCGAAAAACAAACAATTAGAGCATCGGACGTGAGTTCGAACTCACGGCCGATGCTCTAGAGCCCTTTCCGCCTACTCCGGTTCATATCCAGCGGCTCTGAAGTAGTTGGCGCATTCGTCGGGCGAGAACTCGTCCAGGAGCTCACCGATGGTCTGCCAGAGCACGTCCTTCGTGCGGGCGGCTGCCTTGCGCAGCAGTGCCTTG
>NZ_JBFRGW010000078.1:0-5447 GCF_052115545.1 Microvirga sp. 2MCAF35 | reverse complement strand
CCCGAACACGAAGATCGACGGACAGAGCTTTCGACATGACTGCCGGCCTCCCACCCGGCAGTCAGTCTGAATCAGTTTCCAGCCGATTTGGGTAGCCCCTTCGATTCAGTCAGATCAAAACCCGCTCTAGAGCATTGGACGTGAGTTCGAATTCACGTCCAATGCTCTAGTCATATCATAGACGTCGAAGATGCGCCGGCGTGTGCCAGCCCGATTCATTTCCTCAATGGATCGGAGGCTCAGGAGAGCCAAAATGACAGCCAAACGACATGAGCGATGATCTGAGAGGAAAGCGATGGCGCTTGTCGCTGATGGGCCTGTTCATGCCGGCCCGTCTACACTGCTTGCTCTCGTGTCCAAGTCAATGTGACATCGCCGGTTCACTTTCGCTGACTCTGTCCTTCGAAACTGTACGATGCGTTAGGCCCGTGGCTCCAGAGGGAAGGATCGTCCAGAGGGGTCTTGAGGAGCCCATACTGTCCTAAACCTCCACGCGGTCGAGGAGTGGAACACCGTAGAGTTGGAGCCGTACTCTTCCGCGTCCAATCCGAACGAGCCTGATCGGCGCTCCCTTGTCCTCCAAGCGGCGCCGGAGCAGTAGCAACCTCGTGTCGAGATTGTCTTTGACCTTGGGCATCCGCATCGTGGCCGAAAGCCGAAGCTCGCGGTTTGTAAACTCGTCTCTTCCCTCACGCTGATGAACATCGAGCATGAACACGAGCAATCGGCCCGCGACACCTTTGATAAGGTATTCGTTGTCGATGAAAATACTATCGTCCAGCGTATGATACGAAACTCGAAAATCGCGCCCCACCGGCTGATCAGACGATTTGCGAGCGTCAGAATCCTGCACCTCATCCTCCCGACTTTCCACTAGGGAGAGAGAAGCTCCGGCCTGGCATGCGACAATTGTCATGACAGCCTGATCGTCAGCGCTGAAGGCGAAACGCTCCTGGCTTTCGGCAACCAGAACACCAGTGACCTTCCCGTGCACGATCATCGGAATCCCGATCTGACTCATGGGACCTGGCAAGCTTGGCCATACCGCTGCCCTCTGCTCCCCTCCGCGGTCCGATCCTAAGTGGGTTCCGTCAGCAGGTTGTGTCAGGTCACTCATATCAGCGGCATTGATGAGGTATCCATTCGATACAACCATGCCGATAAGCCCGTCGCCGACGGGCACCTCCAATCCGGTTCCCGTCCGCTCGCAACCCCGACTTCCTCGAGTGATAAGTACCCCACGCGACACATCGTAAAGGAGCAGTCGGATATTCTTGTATCCGAAACATTCGCTCAGTCCGTCGAGAACGGTATCGACGATCCTACCGACCTCATTCTGCCGCGCAATCTCATCGACTAGGACCGCGGCATCCAGCAATGGGGACGATTTCGGCATAGGCAGCTGTAGGTTCAGATCAGAAAGGGGCAACTGCCGAAGCATCGGACATGGCACGTGAGCTCACATGGCATATCCGATGCTCCTCTTGCTTAGCCTGGGTCTGGTCCGCCGCGGATATGTAGGACCACTCCAGAGACCTGTCGGGCCATGTTCGTGCAACACGGCCCTAATCTTCATTCGTGCCTCCCAATACGTCAGGATCGTTTCCGCTGGCGTGGAATAACTTTCTTCTTTGCTATGCCGATCCTCGACAATGAATCGAACTGGCTCTAATGGAACCGCATGTGACGGGAAGAGGAGAACGACATCCGGAACCGATCCTGCCTGTCGTCGAACGATCCGATGAGCCCGGTCGACCATGTGGACGATTGGCTTTCACTCTGACGTTACTGATCCCATCTGATGATCAAGTCAGAGATTGCGTTCCGCCAGTATGCGGAATAGCCCGGGCCGCTTTGTTGAGCCAGAAAGCAGCCTTCTCATGCCGCCAATCCAATCGTAGGGCGCTTCTGAAATGATCGACGGCCAGATCATATTGGCCGATACCGAGGAAAATGCGACCGCGGAGCAGGTGGAACCGAACGGTATGGGGAGAGGTGTGCTTGAGCTTCTGCAAGGACAATCCCGAGCGCCACCATGCGATCCCAGCTGGAAGCAGCATTCTTGGCAGTCCAATGAAGTCCCGATCCTTTGGCATCGTTTCTTTCCAAGAGTACTTGCCGGGTTTAGCGATCTCAGTTCATCGAAGCCGAAGGCTCCATCTCACCGTGAAGCAAAACGTGGCATCACTCTTCCTCTGCGGAAATCGGAAAAGCGAACGGCCTGTCAAGATTGCGCAGGAAACTTTTTCCTATATCTGTTTGCTGATAGACCGTATTCGATGAAGCAGAGGAATAGAAACATAGTTTCTTTATGCAACCCTCGGCTGAAATCATCCTTCGGAAGGAGCCATCAGGGTTCTCACCACCAGGGCAGCGGCAGGTTCTTAACTTTGATCCTCTGACACCGGAAAAGCGGTTTCCACTAAGCGATGACTCGACATGATCCTGGCGAGCCGAGCTGTTCTCCGTTGATCCTCTCAGCACTTGGCCTTCAGCGATAGATTGCTTTTGAGAGCGTCTGCCGGGGGGTTTCACCGAATGTGCGCTTATAGAGAACACCGAACTCGCCCAGATGACCGAAGCCGCAGGCAAGCGCGATTTCCGTCACCGTGTCGAAAGCCGGGTCCCCAGCGAGCAATGCCCTGTTGACGTGCTGCAGACGAACTGAGCGGAGAAAGGCCATCGGCGTCATGCCACGGAAGCTTTGGAACCCAATCTGCAGGCTCCTGGCGCTCACACCCGCATAGGTGGCAATATCCGCAAGTGACATGGGCTCGGCGTAGTTCGCCTCGATGTAAGCTTCGGCGCGCTTCACATAAAAAGGAGCCGCCGCGGATTGGGGCCGTAGAAGCGCATCGGTGTACGTATGGCGTTGGGACAGAAGAAGCCCGGTCAGCAGAGACTGCTCGAATTGCCGCCACGCTATCGGCGATTGCCTGATAAGAGCTTCCGGATCGGACAGTTCCGTCTCCACATATTCCAAAAGCCTCAGCCAGCTGTGTCCAGGCGGGGTTTTCAGATCGACGCCGATATCGAAATCGAGGAAACCTGGAATGTCATAGCCCAGGAGCTTGGCGCAGCATTCCGCGATCTTGTTCCGACTTGTGATGAGAACACGATGCTCGGCATCTTTGGGAATCGTGAGGATTCGCTGGGGTCCGGAGGAGAAGATCACCCCCTGACTCTGTGAGATCGTGAAGGCTTCCCGATTGATCTTAAGCTCACTGGGCTCGCTCGGGCTGACCACGAAAGCCATTCGATCGTCGGCCTCTTCAGGGGACTGGTCCATCTCGACATCGCTTTCGAGATGGACTCGGAAGATGCCAAGGTCGAAATGTCCCCGATATCCGAACATGCCGCCCGCCGGCTTGTCGCGCGAGGTCGGGATAAGGCGCTGAGGCGACACGAAGGTGTTGAGTGCATTCTCCAATTCTTCAAGCTTGGGCGAGCGCCAAGTCTGATCGATGATCAAATCGATGTGTGGCGCCGCTTCGGCGTCCTGATGCAGCGTATCGTCCATGACCGTCTACAGAGGAGATATGATTTTTGCCTTTCTCATCGCGATATATGAGCGGTGATGGCGGCAAAAAGCTCGATTATCTTAAAAGCCAGCTAAGTGAATGCTAAAATATAGCTAATTCCATTTGGAGGGTGATCGATGTGACAGGAATTGCCGTTCGCAATTGCAGCCATGCTGGCCGCAACAGCCAAAGCCCAGCGAAGCCTCAAGCCGGATTGGTCGCTCTCTTCCATCGGGTTCAATGCACCATTCATTGAAGGGCGCATCGCAAGCCGTCATCACTTCAGTGAGATGAAGAAGAATCCCCGGCAGGAAGCCCGCCGGGGTTGATGTCAAAGCCGATAGGCTCGTCAGATGACCCAGATATCGGTGACCTTCAAGCCCTTGAGCTTCACGATCTCGACCTCGCCGCCTTTAGCGGAGCCGTTGGTGTCGTAGTAAAGAACGCCGCCCTTGTAGACCAAGTAGTCGTTCTTGTCCTTGGCCTTGCCGGTCTTGAACATCGTGATGTCGAGCTTTGCAGGTGCGTCGAACGTACCGGTCGTTCCGAGCTTCTTGAACACGGCATTGTCGAGGAAGAGCTTGTCCTGACCAGACTTGAAGTCGGTGATCCTGTCGAAGTTCGTCGACTTATTCGTCTTCTTGCTGAAGACGAAGGTGTCGTTACCCGCACCACCCGTCAGTGTGTCGTTTCCTTCCTCCCCGTAGAGGACGTCGTCGTCGGCATCGCCCTTCAGGACATCGTTGCCTTTGCCGCCGAACAGCGCGTCATTGCCGAAGCCGCCGTACATCTTGTCATCTCCGACCTCACCTTTGAGGAGATCCTTGCCGGCCTCGCCCTTCAGGGTGTCGTTGCCCTTTCCGCCGGACAGAGTGTCGAGGCCGTCACCACCCAGGAGAGAATCGTTGCCGTTCTCGCCATAGAGCTGATCGTCGCCGGCCAGACCCTTGATGATGTCCTTAACGGTGCCGGTACCACCCTTCAGAATGTCGTCGAGGGTGGAGCCGTTCATCTTGTCGGCCTTCTTCGTGCCGCGCTTGTTCAGGGTGGTCTGGTCGCCGACATTGATGGTGAAGACCTGGTCGATCACACCGCCGTGATTATCGTCGACCCTCACCTTGATCTGGTGTGACTTTGCCTCCTCGTAGTTAACGCCCGTTCCTGCCAGCACGAGCTTGTTACCCGAGATGGCGAAACGACCGCCCGCATTGTCGAGAAGCGTGTAGGTGAGGACATCATTGTTCAGATCAGTCGCACTGAACGTACCGATCTCCTTGCCGACAAGATCATATTCCAAGACGGAGACATTGCTCAGCGACAGGCCGGTCGGGGCGTTGTTGGGTGGGATGACCGGCGGCGTGGAAGCCACGGTGACGTTGTTGACCGTCGACGGCGTGGTGTGGCCGTGCGTCGGATCCGTCACCTCGATGGTGAAGGTGGTGGTCTGCACCGCACCGCCTGCAGCCCGATCGTCCGGATCGAACTGCAGGTTCTCCAGGATGGCGGTCAGCTCCGCCGCCGTGCCCGTGAAGGTGTAAACCTTATCCGTGCCCGACGAGCCCGCAGCGGGCACTGTGATGCCGCTGCCGGCCACCGCCGTCAGCGAGCCGTGCAGGCTGGTGAACTTGATCACCATCGTGTTTTGGTCATTCGTGTCGGTGTCCGACACCGTCAGGTCCTTGAACGCCCGCACCGGACCCTGGTTGGCGGCCGTGTAGGCTACCGTGCCGCCCTGGTCCACCGCAATCGACGGCGCAACGTTCGCCGGTGTTTCGTTCACATCCGTGACGTAGATCTTGACGTCCTTGACCGCCGAGGTGTTGAGCGCCGGATCCTTGGCCACGACTTGCACGGTGTAGTACTTGCCGGTCGCGTCCGTCTGCAGATCAGTCGCCTCGTAGTCGAGCGTCGCCTCGTAGTCGAGCG
>NZ_JBFRGW010000077.1:0-5472 GCF_052115545.1 Microvirga sp. 2MCAF35 | reverse complement strand
TCATCGCTCGGCTACAAGCCACCCGCACCCGAGGTAGTGCTATGGCCGGCTGCGCAACCCAGACCAGCTCCGCAGGCCACACCCACCGTAGCCCCACGACCCATCATGCACTAACATTAACCCCGGACCACCTCGCGGGGGCTGGCCACCCCCGCCTCTGGCTCCGGTCTCTCAACCGTTGAGGATCTCGGACCCGCTCTCCATCCTGCGCTCGCCGCGATGGAGCTTCTCCGCTCCCGATCGTTCATGGAGACCGCGACATGAGCCGGCGCGGATCCCCTCCCTCCTCGCGTCGCTTGGCGCTTCCACCTGGCGCCGATCGCGTCGTCGGCTCGCTCCGAACAGGTGGCCTCCTCGTCGCCGAGCGCCACGTCCTCAAGAACGCTGGCGAGCTCCTCTCAACCTGGTTGCTCGTCGTAGAGCGCCAAGGCCGGTCGCCCCCTGGGGCGAGCGACCGGCAGGCTTCCGCGTGAAGCTCCCTCCCTCCGTCCCCAAAAAGGAAAATCTTATGTCCTCCCCTAAAACAGCGGCCGAGACCCACGACCCGAACCAGCGTCTCCGACAGATCATGAACGATCGGCGTGTTCTCGGCCTTGAATTCGCGGCTATGACGCTGGCTCTCGAGGATCCGGCCCGCTCTGCCTTAAGCGTCATTGAGACGGTGGCGAAGGTTGGCAAAGCGTCAGGCCTCAACCGAACGGCTGGTCTCTCTGCGGCGATCGATGAGCTCAACGCCAGCAGTCAGACGCCGAGCTCATCCGAACAAAGGACAGGTCTATCAGCCGCGGTCGACGAGGTCGTTCAAGAGGGTGTGCACTGACGTGCCCCGATCCCGATTTAGGGACCGTATGCCGGGCCTCTCTCGTGCGGGCATTTGTGACCCCGGTTTTCGAGTGTTTCTCACCCTTTCGTTTTTCCATTTCGTTTCGCTGGAGATCCCTATGAACGACCCTTCCGACACGGTCGCCCGGATCATCCCGGATATGTCCGTCCGTCGGCTTCTCGCGATCTCGCCGGCGCGCTTCAAGAAGCTCGAGCGCCTCGGCGTGTTCCGCCGGATCCCAGGCGGCTACAACTCGACAGCCGTTGTACGAGCATACGCTCGAGCCTGTGAGGCCGAGCGTGAAGCGACTGTCGAAATCGACGCGATCAAGGAGCGAACCAAGCGTCGGCTCGCAACAATCGGCGCAGAGGAGAACGAAGCCGCGAAAATCATCTGCTGACGCTCGGCGCAAAGCGCGCCTCTTGAATGGATGGATGCCTCTCTTCCCCTCACACAATTCGAGGCTACCAATGCCAACACTTACTTCCTCGCTTATCGTTAAACTGATCGACGGGATCTCGGCTCCGGCCAAGGCGGCGGCCCGTTCCCTTTCCGGGATCGGGAACGCCGCGAAGCACCTCAACGGCGTCGGCGGGGCCATGGCCGGCCGCCTGGCCGCGAGCTCGGCCGAGACGGCCAAGCGTCTCGACGCCGTCCGCGGCCGAATGCTCGAGGCCGCAGCGACCGGCTACACCCTGGCTCACGCTCTCACGGCGCCGGTCAAGGCCGCTATGGAGTTCGAGAGCGCCATGGCCGACGTCCGGAAGGTCGTCGATTTCTCGTCCGACAACGAGTTCAAGGCGTTCTCGGACGAGATCCTCAAAATGTCGACGCGGATCCCCATGGCGGCGAAGGGCTTCGCTACTCTGGTCGCGAACGCCGGCCAGGCCGGGATCGCGAAAGAGGAGATCCAAGGCTTTGCCGAAATGGCGTCCAAGGTCGCCGTTGCGTTCGATATCGCGGCCGAGCGCGCCGGCGAGGACCTGGCGAAGTTGAAAACCGGCTTGGGGATCTCCGTCCAGCGGACCGGCCTCCTGGCCGACGCCATGAACCACCTCTCGAACGCCATGGCCTCGAGCGCGCCGGATATCCTGGACGTGGTGAGGCGCGTCGGCGCGCAGTCGAAGCAATTCGGCTTCAACGAGATCCAGGTCTCGGCCTTCGCGTCCGCCATGCTCTCGGCCGGCGCGGAGAGCGACGTCGCGGCGACCTCGTTCCGCAACATGGGAACGCGCTCACGCGCGGCGCCAGCGCGACCAAGGCCCAGCGGAAGGCTTACGCCGCGCTCGGCCTCGACGCGGTCTCCGTCTCCAAGCAGATGCAAAAGGACGCCGTCGGAACGACGCTCGACGTGTTGCAACGGATCGGCAAGCTCCCGGCCCACATGAGAGCGTCGATCTCCTCCGACCTCTTCGGCAACGAGGCGCGCGCGCTCGGACCGCTCCTGACGAACCTCCCGCTCCTTAAAGAGGCGCTCGGCCTGGTCGCCAAGGAAACGCAGTACGCCGGGAGCGCGAACAAGGAATACGAGGTCCGGTCGAAAACCTTCGCCAACTCCCTCCAACTGTTCCGGAACCGGCTGACCGCCATGGGGATCCGGATCGGGAACGCGCTCCTCCCGGCGCTCAACAGCCTCATGGAAGTCCTCGGACCGATCGTCGAAGTGATCGCCGATCTCGCCGATCGCTTCCCCGGCCTGACGCGCGTGATCGTCGCCGTCGTGGCGGGCTTGATCGCCTTCCGCGTCGCCGCGATCGCGGCCAGCTTCGCAGGCCTCCAACTCAAGAGCGCGCTCCTCGGAACCGCGACGGCCGCGCTCTGGACCGGCGGCAAGCTGAAAGCCGCGGCGGCGATTGGCTTCATGCCGTTTCGCGCGGCCGCGGTCCGCCTGGTCGGCGTGCTCCAAACCGTCGCGCTCCGCTTCCGCCTCGCGGCGGCGGCCGGGATGGGCTTCAACCGCGCCTTCGTCGCCGGCACTCTGGCGACCTTTGGCCGCGCGCTCCTCACGCTTCTCAATCCGATCGGCCTCGTCCGCGCCGCCATGATCGCGCTCCGGTTCGCCGTGATCGGGACCGGGATCGGCGCGATCCTGGTCGCGATCGCCATGGCCGGCGCCTGGATCTACAACAACTGGCAGGGGATCAAGGTCGCGTTCGAGGCCTTCAAGGGCGCTTTCATGCGCGCGATCGCGCAGGTCCTTCCGACGCTCCAGCTCGTGATCGACGGCGTCTCGACCTTGTTCGGCTGGATCTCCGATCTCACCGGACCGCTCGACGCCGGGACCTGGGCCGCCTGGGGCATGGCAGCCGGAGCCGCCGTCGGCAACGTCGTCGTGTGGATGGCAGAGCTTCCCGGCAAGATCGCCGCGGCGCTCTCGCCGACGGCTCTCCTCGAGGCCGGCTCGAACCTCATAGCCGGTCTTTGGGAAGGCATGAAAGCGAAGATGGGCGAGGTCCTAGCCGGCGTCTCCGCGTTCGTCGGTCAAATGACCAGCCTCTTCAGCTTCTCGGGTCCCGCGGCGCCTGGCGCGTCGGCCGGTCCTGTGAAGATGAGCCGCGCCGGTCCTGTCCCGCAACGCGCGCGCGGCGGCCGCGTCCAGGCCGGCCAGCTCTACCAGGTCAACGACGACGGCTCGAACGATCCGGTCGAGCTCTTCCGGCCTGGCAAGTCCGGGACGATCCTCCCGTCCTCCGAGCGTCGCAAGCTCGCCGGATCCGGCGGTAGCCCTGTGACTGTCAATCAGAGCGTCAGCTTTACGATTTCCGGTGCGCAGGACGTCCGGTCGATCGTCGAGGAAGTAAAGCGCGCCCTCGCTCAAGAAAGCGAGAGAGTCAAGCGCGCCGCGTTCGCCGACTTCGGAATGAGGACGGTCTAATGACAGATCCATTTAGGACCCTCGCCGTGGCGCTCATTATGGAGCGCCACAAGCGATACGCAGTCCGGATCGAGGATCGGGCGACGTTTACATTCTCCTCGGCCTTGATCGAAGGAGCTCAATTTTTTGAGGGGATCGTTCCAGATTGCGAGTTCAACTCGGCCGCGACCTTCTTCGGCTTGGCCTATGAGGAGGGCTGGCTCGCCTTCGCGGAACAACTTCGTGCTCGCTTGAAGAGTGTAGAGTTCAAGGAAGCCAATGTGGAAACAGTTCTCGAGATGCTGGACGTTGAGCTGTCCTCTCGGGATGCAGCGGTTCGCCGACGATCGGCACCGGCGCCTCTCGAGGGAGAGCCGACTGGAAATGTCGTCTCCTTCCCAGGACAGCGCCCCCGACAATTGCCGTAGACGGCTGCGGAAACCATCCGCAGCCGGTTTCACACAGAAGGCCCTCTTTGGCCGATAGGGGAACGATCTCGCGATTGTTCGCGGGATCAGGGCTCACTAGGACAGAGGTTCGCAGGCTTCGAGGTCGTCCTCGTCGAACACGTATTCTGCAACCGCATAGGGTGGACCAGAGAACCATCCTTCGCTCTCGGCTTCAGCTTGGGAGAGATGCCGTATGGTCTTTTGACCGTTTTCGAGACTGGCGATTTCAACAGGATCGATCTTGATCGCAATTATGGTGCGAGTTCCGATGTCCGTACAGCGCCAGCGGCCTGTTGCTGTCATGAACTCGCGTCCAAGGTAAAATTCAGAGTGCTCCATTGTCTTCCTATGATCTAGCCTGGAGAAGATCCGACCTGTCGCATCATCCTTGATGTGCAAATGACTTGATGAAACAACTCGCTTCCGGCTCTCGAACAGGTTCAAAACCATAACGTAGTGCGACAGAGGCTAAGGTCGGATTGATCACCTTTTCCAAGTAAATACCTTTGAACCCTCGAGGAGGGAGCTCGCGCTCCAAGTACGAGATCAGTGAACGGAAGGCCCCTTTTCCATACATATGACCTTTTGGAGATCTTCGCCCGTCATTGGAGATCGATGCCTCTTTAATCTCCCGGAGCCATGCGTCCTCCACCATAGGGCCAGCGAGTTCAATCCGAATGAGTGGAAAGTACTCTTCCAGCTGATATCCGCTTCGAACATAGATCCTCATGTAAAGCTCGGAAGGGTCGTAGCCGTCGACCCCGAATAGGACATAGACACCAGGCGAGAAGTCCTCCCCAGGCTTCAAGTAGTCCAGAAACTCGCCAAGAGGCATCAGTTTTAAATGTTCCGGCGCCAAATCATATTCGTCGTTGGACGCGAAAAGCTCTCGGTTGAAGGTAATATATTTGGGGAGCCTGGAGCTCTCGTCACCGCCGACCGGAAGTGATTGATCAAGCATGTCATCCCCTCTGAAAGACTGGGATCAATTGATCGGGTTGCCGAGAGATTCGCTAGGGCGGTCCTGCATGCCAATAATTGAAGCATTTGCTCAGTTCGGAGCGCAATAGAGAGGGACAGTCGAGCCTTATAAATAGCTCCTGCGGTTCTCGATACTCTTCAACACAACTTCGGGGCAAGAGCAGGCCAACAGTTGCGACAGAATGCACCAACACAACCTGTGGCTTGACAAACAATGGGTAGCGTCCCGGGAGGTGGTGTAGGAGCGGGCCGCGAGGGCGGCATGCGAAGCTCCCCATAGCGCAGCATGCCGCCTGTGAGGTGGTCATCGCCAGTCTTCGGTTAGAGTTTGGGTTGCGACACCTGACCCTGACCCCGGAGACGAC
>NZ_JBFRGW010000076.1:0-6886 GCF_052115545.1 Microvirga sp. 2MCAF35 | reverse complement strand
CAGGCACGGTCCTGCCCGCCGGTCACGCAGCCGGCGCCAGGAGGCCCTTGGCAGCCCTGTGCTGGTCCAAGTTTAAACGCCTAAAAGAACCGTGCGCGAAGCGGCCTCCCGGCTCTTCCATCTTTCACTCAAGCGAGCCGGGCTGCCCGTCGCGCCACCCTCGAACCCTAAAGGCTCGCAGCGCAAGCTGCGGGCCCACAGGTGCTGGCCTCATGGTTCCGTATGGGAAAACACATTCCCGCCGTCCAGGGCCGCTATGATCGCGGGATCGAGGCTCATTCCGCCTTGACCTGAGGCGCGCGATCCACCATGAGGGTTTGCAAGGTTTTTACCCAACCCTGGCCTTGCGCCGGGGTTTTTTTATGTGAGGCTTGAACGATGGCGAACGTGGTTGTCGTGGGCGCCCAATGGGGCGACGAGGGCAAGGGCAAGATCGTCGACTGGTTGTCCGAACAGGCGGACGTGGTCGTGCGGTTCCAGGGCGGGCACAATGCCGGCCATACCCTCGTGATCGGCGGCACCGTCTACAAACTCTCGCTCCTGCCCTCCGGCGTCGTGCGTCCGGGCAAGCTCTCGGTGATCGGCAACGGCGTCGTGCTCGATCCGCATGCCCTGGCGGGCGAGGTCGAGCGCCTCACGGAGCAGGGGGTCTCGATCACCCGCGACAACCTGCGTGTGGCCGAGAACGCCACACTGATTCTCTCCATCCACCGCGAGCTCGATGCGCTGCGCGAAAGCGGCAGCGCCGGCACGAAGATCGGCACCACCAAGCGCGGCATCGGCCCGGCCTACGAGGACAAGGTCGGCCGCCGTGCCATCCGCCTGATGGACCTCGCCGACCTCTCGACCCTGCGGGAAAAGATCGAGCGGCTTCTCACCCACCACAACGCGCTCCGCCGCGGCTTCGGCCTCGACGAGTTCGGCGCGGACGCGATCTACGAGGAGCTCGCCTCCGTCGCTCCGAAGGTGCTGCCCTATATGGATGCCGTGTGGCGCCTGCTCGACGACGAGCGCCGGGCCGGCAAGCGCATCCTGTTCGAGGGCGCGCAAGGTGCGCTGCTCGATGTGGATCATGGCACCTACCCCTTCGTCACCTCCTCCAACACGGTGGCCGGACAGGCTGCGACCGGTTCGGGCCTCGGCCCTGGCAGCGTCGGCTACGTGCTCGGCATCGCCAAGGCCTATACGACCCGTGTGGGCGAGGGGCCGTTCCCGACCGAGCTGTTCGACGAGATCGGCGAGCTGATCGGCCAGAAGGGCAAGGAGTTCGGCGTGGTGACGGGCCGCAAGCGCCGCTGCGGCTGGTTCGACGCGACGCTCGTACGTCAGACGGTCCGCACCTCCGGCATCGACGGCATCGCGCTCACCAAGCTCGATATCCTCGACGGTTTCGAGACGATCAAGATCGGCGTCGGATACAAGCTCGATGGCGAGACGATCGATTACTTCCCGGCCAGCCAGGGCGCTCAGGCGCGCGTCGAGCCGATCTACGAGGAGATCGAAGGCTGGAGCGGTTCGACCGCAGGGGCACGCTCCTGGGCCGACCTACCGGCCCAGGCCATCAAATATGTCCGCCGCATCGAGGAGCTGATCGGGGCGCCCGTCGCCGTGCTCTCCACCTCGCCGGAGCGTGACGACACAATCCTCATGAAGAACCCCTTTGAGGGTTGACGACGGAGCCACGGCGGGTCATTCCCAAAGAGAAATGGCAGATTATTACCCTCTCATCGCCCGAGCCGTCGAAGGCTTGCCCGAGCAGACCCCCGACAAGCGGCGCGCCGTCTACGAGCGCGCCCGCACGGCTCTGATCGGGCAGCTGCGCTCCCTCAATCCGCCTCTCTCCGAGGCGGAGATCCAGCAGGAGGGCCGATCCCTCGACGAGGCCATCACCCGCGTCGAGGCGGATTACGCCGCGCCTCCGGCCGGCTTCGATGCCGATGCCTTCTCCAACATGCTGGTCGACGATCAGCCGGCTCCCGGGAATTCCCGAGCCACAGGCTCGGTCCATGGCCTGCGTGCGCCCGCTCCCCAGGGCTCCGCCGAGACAGCGACCGAAGAGAGCTACGCCGAGCCGGCGGTGGCGCGTCCCAAGATCGACAGCCGCCCCCATCCGGCCATGCAGAGCAAGGGCCGGACCAGGACGATCATCTTCGGATCGGTGCTGGCGCTCGTGATCGCGGCCATCGCGGCCTTCGCGTTCCTGTGGCGCGACAAGCCCGAGGACCTCACCCCCGAAACTCCTGTTGCCGCGGCGCCGCAGCCATCGGCTCCTCCCGCCGATGCCAAGAACAACGAGCGCGTCGGCGGTCAGGCTCCTCCCGCGACCGCTCCCGCCACGGCGCCCCGCCAGGAAGCGGGCGCGGTGCAACGCGCGGTCTTCTACGAGGAGGATCCGACCAATCCGCAGGCCCCCAAGGCGCTGGTCGGGCGCGTCACATGGCGCCTCGAGGACGTGAATCCCGGCCAGGGCCAACCGCTCGAGAAGGCGGTCAGCGCGCTGATCGAGGTGCCTGAGGCCGGGCTGACCATGCGCATGGTGCTGAGGCGCAACCTCGACACGACGCTGCCCGCCTCGCATACCGTCGAACTCACCTTCACCACCCGCGCAGGCGACGCCAACCGCGTGATCCGGGATGTGGGATTGCTGCAGCTCAAGGACGAGGAAGCCGCCCGCGGAACGCCCGTTGCCGGGCTGCCGGTGCCGGTGCGCGAGAACCTGTTCCTGATCGGCCTTTCGAACCTGCAGGTGGACGTGGCGCGCAACACGCAGCTGTTCGTGCGCCGCAACTGGATCGACCTGCCGGTCCGGATGGCGTCAGGCCAACGGGCGATCCTGAGCTTCGAGAAGGGCGCCGCCGGCACCCAGATCCTCAACGATGCCTTCAATCAGTGGCAATAAGTCAGGGCACTCTTCGACAAAAAAGCCGCGCATCCAGCGCGGCTTTTTTAATGGCCTCGGGCCGGCCGAGATTAAGCCTCGGCCGAGGAGGTCTCGATCTGGGTCAGGTTCTTCTTGACCGCTTCCTGGATCTTCTCGAAGGCCCGAACCTCGATCTGGCGGACCCGTTCGCGGGACACGCCGAACTCGGTGGAGAGTTCCTCGAGGGTGATCGGGTCGTCGGAAAGGCGGCGGGCCTCGAAGATGCGGCGCTCGCGCGGATTGAGCACGGAGAGCGCCGAGCGCAGAGCGGACAGACGGTTCTGGCCTTCCTCCTCCTCGACGAGCACCTGCTCCTGGCTCTGGCTGTTGTCGACAAGCCAGTCCTGCCATTCGCCGCCGCCTTCGCCCTCATCGCGCAAGGGCGCGTTGAGGGACGCGTCGCCGCCGAGACGGCGGTTCATGTCCACCACGTCCTGCTCGGTCACGCCGAGCTGCGTGGCGATCTGCTTCACGTGCTCGGGACGAAGATCACCTTCCTCGAACGCCGAGATGCGGCCCTTCGCCTTGCGCAGGTTGAAGAACAGCTTCTTCTGGTTCGCCGTGGTGCCCATCTTCACGAGCGACCAGGACCGCAGAATGTACTCTTGAATGGCCGCCTTGATCCACCACATGGCATATGTGGCGAGACGGAAGCCCTTGTCGGGCTCGAAGCGCTTGACGGCCTGCATGAGGCCGACATTGCCTTCCGACACGACCTCGCCGATCGGCAGACCGTAGCCGCGATAGCCCATGGCGATCTTGGCGACGAGGCGCAGATGTGATGTCACGAGCTTATGGGCCGCTTCGCGATCTCCATGCTCGCGCCAGCTTTTGGCGAGCATGTATTCCTCATGCGGCTCAAGCATGGGGAAGCGACGGATCTCGTCGAGATAGCGCGAAAGCCCCCCTTCATTGGCAAGCACCGGAAGCGCTGTAGCCATCTTTTCTCCTCCTTTGGCTCCCTCACCACGAGGCAAGCCTGGGGCAGCCCCCTCCATGGCCGGCCACCCTGCCCCCTATATAAGCGGTTTCAACATGTCCGAATAGAGGCGTCAGGCTTCAAGACGTGGTGAACGCTCCAGACTCGCAAGGGTGCCAGCGCGACCTGATTTTGCGACCGATTGACGCTAAATCTCCTCGCGCAAGGCCTGAAGAAGCCCGGCCATATCCTGGGGCAGGGAGCTTTCGAAACGCCGGAATTCCCCGCTGCGCGGATGTTCGAAGCCGAGGATCGCCGCGTGAAGGGCCTGGCGGCCGAGGGCGTTCAACGCATCCTTCTGCGGCTCCGAAAGGCGGTTCGCCTTGGTCTTGAAGCCGGAGCCGTAGGTCGCGTCGCCCAGGAGCGGATGGCCGAGATGGGCCATGTGAACCCGGATCTGATGGGTGCGTCCCGTTTCCAGTTCGCACCGGACCAGGCTGGCCATGGGCTGAGCCTGGGGAAGGCCCTCCAGGACCTCGTAATGAGTTATGGCATAGCGACCGCGGTCCTCGCCCACCACGACGATCTTTTCCCGGTTGTGCGTGCTGCGGACGAGCGCCGCCTCCACGGTTCCCCGGCGCCGCTCGGGCACGCCCCAGAGGATCGCCAGATAAGCGCGCTCCAGAGGCCCGGTCCGGCCATGATCGGCAAATTGCGCGGCGAGCGCCTGATGGGCGAGGTCGTTCTTGGCGACCACCAGGAGGCCCGACGTATCCTTGTCGAGGCGGTGAACGATCCCAGGCCGTTTCACGCCGCCGATCCCCGACAGGCTCTCCCCACAATGGGCGATGAGGGCGTTCACCAGCGTGCCGGAATCGTGACCCGCCGCCGGATGCACGACGAGGCCTGCCGGTTTGTCGATGACGATCACGTCGTCGTCCTCATAGACGATGGCAAGATCGATCGCCTCGCCGACCGGCTCGGCCGGCACGGGTGGCGGCACCGTCAGGGCGATCCGGGCACCGCCGCCGACCTTTCTGTTCGGATCGAGGGCCGGCACGCCATCGACGGCCACCTGCCCGTCGCGAATGAGCGCCTGCAGGCGGCTTCGCGACAGATCGGCCTGGAGGCGCGTCAATACCCGGTCCAGCCGTTCGGCCGGCACATCGTCTTCCAAGAGCCATTCCTGGCGTGTCGCGTCGTTCACCGCATCCTCATTTTACCTGGGCCGTTCGCTTTTTTCAGCAAAAGGACTTGAAGGGATTCCGAAGGGTGGTTATACGAGCGGCCTCCACCTTGCTAGCTCCCTTCGTCTAGCGGTCTAGGACGTCGCCCTCTCACGGCGAAAACAGGGGTTCGAGTCCCCTAGGGAGCGCCAAGCTTTTATTTCAAAGGCTTAGCAGGTGTTTTATCGACAATAGCGACAGCGATTAGCGACAGTTCGCAGGTTCGATAAGCTCTCCTTCCTCAACAAAGTGCTGCCCCGGAATGTTCTCTTGAAACGCATTTTGCCACTCATTTGTGGGTGCGCCTCATGCGAATGTGGGTTTTATTCAGGGCAAGTAGGGACAGAAACTCCCAGATGGAACCGCCACTGTCGCTGCAATACTACCCCCCACCTATTGACGGTAATCGGTTTCATAATCCTCGATGCTTTCAACAAGCTCCCAAAGTTGGCTTGGTTCGTAATCTTCGATTCCATAGATGCTGATTTGAATCCCGTCTTCGGAGACGGCGATGAACCTAAGGGCGTCAGTGACTAATTCGCGGCCCTGCAACTCAGGAAGAAGCTCAGAAAAATTTCTAATCGAGCGAACCAAGGAGGCTCTTTGGTTGTCGTCCTTGATCCCTTCTGCCGCTTTGCAAAGCTTAGAGAATCTCACTCGTATGGCTTCTTCAGCTTCTTTTCGATTCCTGAATGGAGAATAGACGCCAATGCGAACCAAACTTAGTTTTTTCGTCATTTTAATACTCGCTGTTAAATAGGAAAATTTGTTTAAATGGATCGTTAAGCAGAAGGCGTTTCATAGAAAAAATGGAACAGATGCTCATTGCTCAAAACCTGGAAGTGGTACTTCAATGAGTACGAAAGGATTCTGGGTACATCGGCCTCTGGAATGGTCTTCACATCCAGATTGCCTCTCGGAAAAAGCCTCTCCGTATCAGCTTGTAGAAGTCCCGTTGATTGCATTCTCTGCCATTTCTCAACGTGCTTGGCTTGGATCGCCATTACTATGTGAGCATGGGGGCAGTTTGACCCGTCATGAGTGACACCGCCGCTCATCACAATGGGATCGTCAATTGTGAGGACCATCGGGAAATGATTGCCAATGATGGCTGACGGTCGCTTGAAAAAGAGTTTGTTCCAACGCCCATAGAGCGTGATGCAACGGCTCATCCGCGGCCTGTGGACCAAGGAGCTTCGTGGGGTCGCATACTGGCGGTCGTGATCCGTCAGGAACGAGGACTCGGATCGATCCGGCGAGAGGGTCAGAAAAAAGAACTGACTATCTGAGTAGCCGAGGTTTGTACGAAGCTTGCTCTCTAAATGATCCACCAAAGCCAGTTCGTACTTTGATCTGTAGGATCGCCAATCACATGTTTCAGCCTTCATGAGAGTAAAAAATCAGGCTGATACTCTGGCGGTCAGTCAGCTTAAAATAGATGTCATTGATTAAGGTGCGGATAATGGCACTTCTAGAGAGCTTAATGTTATCAGATAATTGATTGAATTTCTCAAGTGTCTCTTGATCTATGGTAATTGTTATGCGTTGTAATTTGTTTTGTTTCATTTGTTGCCTATGAGTTGTGCGGATATGTTCCAGTTAATCTTTCCTATAGGCGTGTTTGAAACTAGCTTGCCGAAAGTGCCGACAAACTAGATTTGCGCGATAGGGCGTTGGCCAGCCCCCGCGAGGTGGTCCGGGGTTAATGTTAGTGCATGATGGGTCGTGGGGCTACGGTGGGTGTGGCCTGCGGAGCTGGTCTGGGTTGCGCAGCCGGCCATAGCACTACCTCGGGTGCGGGTGGCTTGTAGCCGAGCGATG
>NZ_JBFRGW010000075.1:0-7788 GCF_052115545.1 Microvirga sp. 2MCAF35 | reverse complement strand
TCGTCTCCGGGGTCAGGGTCAGGTGTCGCAACCCAAACTCTAACCGAAGACTGGCGATGACCACCTCACAGGCGGCATGCTGCGCTATGGGGAGCTTCGCATGCCGCCCTCGCGGCCCGCTCCTACACCACCTCCCGGGACGCTACCCGGTAGCAAGCCGCACATCCGGCTATTTCGACAATAAAAACAATGTCGTGAGATAAATGTTCGCGGACGATGCGGCCACATCTCATGCCGTTCGGACACTATGCGGCCGCGCCGGCCCTCTGCCCACAGAGCTTCTGCACGCGACGAGCAGACCCAATTGCTGTGCGAGACAGCTTTCAGGAGCGTGACATAGTTTCAAGTAACTTACATCGACAGGATCTTTCGATGTAGCGCATAGGTGCATCCGTATACCCAAAAAGCGCTACTTGCTTCCGTTGTATCTCGACTGTTTCATTGTTGAAGCTGAATGTTTTAGTCGTCGAAGCCGTGTGAGCCGCGTCGCTGCTGAACAGTTCAAATTGCGCTTGAGTATACTAGCGCTCCCAACGAACGGGATCCACGTATGACTCTGGCTGCTGACCCGAGGTATAGAGTCGTGAGGCCGGCTCCTGAGGACGAAGACCTGGAGGTCTTCGTTTTCGAGCTTGATGCTGTGCCGGAGATGATCGATGGGATCGCGGCCTGCCTCACGGACGATGAATATCGGCGCGCCGAACGCTTAGTTTCGGATCGGGACCGCCAGCGCTTCATCACCACGCGGGGACTGGTGCGCCATATCCTTGCCGCAAGGTTGGGGATTGCACCAGCCCGGATCGAATTCGAGTACGGCCCGCAAGGCAAGCCCATCCTCTCTTCCCGCATGCCCGCGGGCGATCTGCACTTCAGCGTCTCACGATCCGAAGATGCGGCTGCGGTTGCCCTCTCCACCAACCGCGAAGTCGGGGTGGATATCGAGGCTGTCCGTCCTGTTCCCGAGGCAGACCAAATTGCCTCGCTATGCTTCTCCGCATCCGAGCATGATACGTATCTCGCGCTCCGCACGGAGGAACGACTGACAGGCTTCCTCCAGCGTTGGACACGGCTGGAAGCCATTTCCAAGGCCGAAGGATGCGGCCTGGGGCAACCGATTTCATCGAACGAAAGGGATTGGAGCGTCCACGCATTCATACCAAGCCCGGGATACATCGGGACCGTGGTCGTCCAGAAGCGGTTGGAGGATCCTCATGACGGCATCGGCACTAAAAATCCCGGAGCTCCTCGCTGGCCTTGCGGGGAAGGACGTGAAGGTCTGGGTGGAAGGCGACCGGCTGCGGTGCAACGCGCCAGCGGGCGCGCTGACGCCTGAGTTCCGCGACCAGCTGCGGGATCGAAAGACCGAGATCATCGGTTTCCTGAACATGGCCGCGGCGGCGGCCCGGCAACAGCCCGCCATCGTGCCGCTCCAATCCCGTGGAGCGCGCACGCCGATCTATGCCGTTCCCGGACACGTGGGAGCACCGTTCACGTTCTCCGATCTGTCGAAGCGTCTCGGCGACGATCAACCGTTCTACGCACTCCAGCCGGCGGGTTACGATGGGCGGATCGAACCGATGGATCGGATAGAAGACATTGCCGAGTACTTTGCGGGACAAATCCTCAAGTTCCAGCCTTCGGGACCATACGTTATCGCAGGCTATTGTTCTGGCGCCGCCACCGCTTTCGAAGTGGCACGACGTCTCGGCCAGCGCGGCGCAGAGATCCAATGCCTGGCCCTGTTCGGCCCCCTTCATCCCAGCACATATAAGGTATTGCCTCGGCTCATCATCTTCTTCGCCAAGCGCCGGGCAGCGCCGCTCATGCGCGAGCTGGCAAAGCTCCCATCGTTCGGTGCACGCCTCCGGTATCTTGCCAGCCGGTTCCGCAACCCCGGCGACCGTTTCCGCAGGATCCTTACTTCCGTCCGCGAGGCTCGTGAGACGGCCAACGCCGATCCGGTCCTGGAAAGCAGAGCCCGCGTCAAATCCACGGCCATCACGGCACTGCGGCGATATACTCCCATCCCGCACCAGGGGCGCGTATGCATGTTCCTGCCCAACAAAGCCTGGGTACGATCCGGAGCAGCACCCCTTCGATGGCTGGAGATCGCTCCCCAGGCCGAGATCTACTACGGCCCCAAGGAATGCGACGCTCCCCGCATGCTCGAGGAGCCCGATGCTCCTGCCATCGCTGAGCTGTACCGAGAATCCACGCGCCGTCTGTCGGGATCGAATTGATCAATCCTCGATGCCGCAACTGGGAGCCATACTCGTGAACCAATTATTTGCCCCGACTTCGGATAAAGCATCGATCCCTCTTCTCGGCGATCGGGACTATCAGACACTTGTCGCCGCGTTCAATGCGACGTCGGCGCCCTACCCGTCCGACAGGACCGTCGTCGATCTGTTCCGTGCGCAGGTTGAGCGGACGCCGGATGCCGAAGCAATCCGCCTTGGCGACGAAACGCTCACGTACAAGCAGCTCGATGAGCGCTCCAATCAGATGGCCACTCATCTGGCATCGACGGGAATTGGGCGAGGAAGCATCGTCGTGGTGTTCATGGAGCACTCCATCGAGGTCGTCGTGGCCATACTCGGCATCCTGAAGTCCGGAGCGGCCTACGTGCCTATCGATGCAGCAACACCCAAGGGACGCCTCGCCAGGATCCTGAGTGACATCGTCAAGGGCACCGATGGACGGATCCCGCTCGCCGTCACACAAAGGGATCTTCAGTCGAACCTCCCTTCGGACCTTGCCAGGACGTTCGTGCTGGACGCCGACTTTGGATCGATCACAGACCAGCCCGTCACGGATACGAATTCCGAGGCCACTCCGGACGGCTTGGCTTATATGATTTTCACATCCGGCTCTACCGGAACTCCCAAGGGCGTGATGATCGAGCACCGGAGCTTGGTGAACTATGTCTGGTGGGCGGCCCAGGTATACAGCGACGGCGAAAGCCTCGCATGGCCTCTCTTCTCCTCTCTGGCTTTCGACCTGACCGTCACGACGCTCTTCACCCCTCTCGTCACCGGCGGCCGCATCGTCGTGTATCGCGGCGAGCCCGGCGCGCAGAGCATGACCGTGCTCAAGGTCATAGACGACGACGACGTCGATATCGTGAAGCTGACCCCAGCTCATCTTGCCATGATCCGCGACCGCGATCTCACGTCCATCCGGATACGCAAGTTCATTGTGGGTGGCGAGGATTTCAAGACGGAATTAGCACGCGATATCACGAGGGCCATTTCTCATCCGGTCGAGATCTACAACGAGTACGGACCGACCGAAGCAACGGTCGGCTGCATGATTCATCGCTTCGACATTGAGGCGGATCAGGCCCCATCCGTCCCAATCGGATCTCCCGCGGCGAATGCGGGCATCTATGTCCTGGACGAACAATACCGTCCCGTTCCTCCTGGAGTCATCGGCGAGATGTTCATTGCCGGCGACGGCCTTGCGAGAGGCTACTTCAATCGCCCGGACATGACCGACGAACGCTTCATCAACGCCCCGGATCCACGCGACCCGGCCTCGACGCTGAGGCTCTACAGAACAGGCGATCTTGCCCGCTGGGGCTCGGAAGGCCGCCTTGATTTTCTCGGCCGGGCCGATCATCAGGTGAAGGTCGGTGGCGCCCGGATCGAGTTGGGAGAGATCGAGGCACGCCTCCTGAAGCACCCGGATATCGAGGAATGTGCCGTTGCCGTCGCTGCATCGGTGGGAAAACACCGGACGGAACCCCGCTACTGCGAGCGGTGCGGTGTTGCATCGGATATGCCAGGAACGACGTACGATGAAACCGGTGTCTGCAATCTATGCCGGGCATTCGACAGTTACGTCGACAAGGCGCAGAGCTATTTCAAGACGCCGGACGATCTTCAGGCCCTCATCGAGGAGATGCATGCGAACCGCAAGGGTCCCTACGACTGCATCGTACTCCTGAGCGGCGGCAAGGACAGCAGTTACATGCTGTGCAAGCTTATATCGATGGGCGTGAAACCCCTTACCTTCACTCTCGACAACGGGTTCATCTCGGAGGGAGCCAAGGCCAACATCAGGCGTCTCGTGACCTCTCTAGGTGTGGACCATCACTGGGGAAGCACACCCCATATGAACGAGATCTTCGTCGACAGCCTGAAGCGCTTCGCGAATGTCTGCAACGGCTGCTTCAAGACGATCTACACGCTGGCGACGCATCTCGCTCGAGAGAGGGGGATAGGCTATATAGTCACAGGATTGTCGAGGGGGCAATTCTTCGAGACCAGGCTGACCGAAGAGGTATTCAAGCGGGACGACTACGACCCAGCCCGACTGGATTCGCTCGTTGCCGAAGCGCGCAAGGAATATCACCGCCGCGAAGACGCCGTATCACGCTATCTCGACGTCGATATCTTCCGCGGAGACTCGGTCTTCGAGGAAGTAAAGTTCATCGACTTCTACCGCTACTGGAGCGTCCCACTTGAGGACATGCTCGCTTTCTTGAAGACCCAGGCAGGCTGGAGCCGCCCCTCGGACACCGGGCGCTCCACGAACTGTCTCATCAACGACGTCGGCATCTTCGTCCACAAGAAGCAACGCGGGTACCACAACTATGCCCTGCCCTATAGTTGGGACGTTCGATTGGGACAGAAGACACGGGAAGAAGCCATTGACGAATTGAACGACGAGCTGGATGTGCCACGCATCAGGGAAATCATGTCCCAGATCGGCTATATCGAACCCGCCTCAGCGGAAGATGGCATCGCCCGGCTCGTGGCCTATTACGTCTCCGCGAAGCCCGTCAGCGCGGCGGACTTACGTGCCCACCTTGCCGAGGAGCTGACAGACGCCATGATGCCGACGCACTTCATCCGCCTGGATCGCATGCCGCTCACGACCAACGGCAAGGTCGACCGTGCGGCGCTCCCGGAGCCGACTGCAGAGAACATTCAACCCGAAAACGACTTCGTCGCCCCATCGACGGAAACGGAGAAAGCGCTGGCCGCCCTATGGTGCGACCTCCTGAAGGTCGATTCCATCGGACGAAACGACAATTTCTTCGGGCTGGGCGGTCATTCGCTTCTTGTTATGCGAGCCGTATCGCGCCTGCGAGAAACCTTCGGCGTTGATGTCCAGCTCCGCAATCTCTTCGAGCGTCCCACGGTCGCCGAGCTGGCCGAGGTGATCGATGGCATGCTCTGGATGGCAGGCTCGGAGACGATTTCCACATCGGAAGGTCCAAGAGAGGAGATCGAAATCTGATTCGCGATGGAGTTCGAAATACGTCGGAAAACCACTTCGGTAGGGCGGGCTTTGCGGTCAGACCGAGCAGCAGGGCGGGTGAGAGCGATGGATAATGTTCGTGTAGCGGCGAAACCGCCAGGGCTGCCTTGGGCTGCGGGGGAATACGCACTCCTGCGCGGCCAGGTGAGACGGTTCGTCGAACAGGAGATCAAGCCACACGCCGACCGATGGGAAGAGGACGGCTTCATACCTCGCGCAACGTTGCGGCGAATGGGCGAACTCGGCTTCCTCGGCATCCGCTACCCGACCGAGTACGGCGGCGCGGACATGGATACGGTCGCGTCCGCAATCTTCGCAGAGGAGCTGGGGCGATCAACCTATGGAGGCGTCGCCATTGCGACTCTGGTTCACACGGACATGGCCTCCGTGCACGTCTTTCACGACGGCACAAAGGCACAGCGGGCCCGCTGGATGCCGGGGATCGTCTCGGGCGACGTGATCACCGCCATCGCAATCACGGAACCGGACGCCGGATCGGACGTGAAGAGCATCCGGACCCGCGCCCGTCGGGACGGCGAATCATATGTCATCGACGGAGCGAAGCTCTACATCACGAACGGTGTCTACGCGGATCTCTACTGCGTCGCGGCCAAGACCGATCCTTCGGCCGGGAGCCATGGCATCTCGATGTTTCTCGTCGAGAAAGGCACGCCAGGCCTGAGAGTCGCGCGTGCGCTCGACAAACATGGCTGGCGCTCCTCCGATACCGCGGAACTCTTCTTCGACGGTTGCCGTATTCCTGCAGAAAATATCCTTGGAGCGGAGGGACAGGGCTTCTATTCGATCATGGGAAAGTTCCAGAACGAACGCCTTGTCCTTGGCGCCATGGCCCTGGGAGCAGCCGACGCGGCCATCGAAATGACGTTGGCCTGGGTGAAGGCACGCCGCGCATTCGGAGGCGTTCTGTGGGATATGCAGGTAATCCGTGAGCGCCTCGCAATGCTCACCGCGAAAGTGGAAGCGGCCCGCCAGTTCCTTTATGCCACAGCCTGGCGCATGGCGGCAGGTGAGGATTGCATCCGCGAAGTCTCGATGGTGAAGGCGATCTGCGGCGAGCTCGTAAACGAGGTCATGTACGCGTGCGTACAGTTTCACGGGGCCATGGGCTTTATGAGAGAAAGCCCCATCGAGCGACTGGCGCGCGATGCCCGCGTCCTGTCGATCGGCGGCGGTGCAACCGAAGTGATGCTGGAAGTGGTGGCCTCGATGTCCTGAGCGGCTTCTTCGCGCTCGTGTCTCCGCATCTGAGAATGCGCAAAGCGGCCCCGGCTATGCCGGGGCCGCTTCAATGTTATCGCGCGAGACGATTTTTAGATGACGAAGAAGTCGGCGGCGGTCAGCGCAGCCTTGTTCTCGATCACCGCGAACTTCACGGCAGCACCCGAACCCGAACCGTCGGCATCGTAGGACAGGTCGCCAGTGGTCTTGTTGTAGATGATCCGGTCGTTGGAATCCAACGCCTTCGTACCGACAACGAAGCTGCTCGAGGAAAGCTTGCCGTATGCGAGCTTGGTGAAGATCTCATCGCCAAGATGGATCGTGTCATCGGCGACGTTGAAGTCGGTGATCACATCCACATTGCCGCTACCGAGCTTGAAGTAGAGGCCTTTTCCAACGTCGGCGGCAAACACAAACGCGTCCTTGCCCGCACCGCCGGTCAGGATATCGCTGCCGCCCATCCCCCAGAGCTTGTCGTTTCCGCCATTGCCCTTGATCAGGTCGTTGCCGGACGTGCCCCGCAGATCATTGTCGCCGCTCGTCCCATTGATCGTCTTTGTCGTAACCGGCCGGGACGGCGCAGGTGTAGGCGTGGGGGTCGGGGTGGGCGTCGGAGACGTCACAGCACCGTCCGCGACCTTCAAGGTCACAGTCCCGGTGGCCGTGTCGCCATCAGCATCCTTAGCCGTGTACTTGAAGCTGTCCGTGCCGAAGAAGCTCGACTTCGGCGTGTAGACGAACGAGCCGTCCGCGTTGAGCTTCACGCTTCCGCCCTGCGTGGTCGTGAACGTACCCGCAACCGCGGCTTTGCCACCATCGAGAGCCGTGTCGTTGACGAGAACGCCTTTGGACACGTCGACCGTGAGGGCCTTATCCTTCGTGGCAGCATAGCTATCGTCGGCCACCGCGACTGGGTGATCGGTCGGCGTGGGCGTCGGGGTCGGGGTCGGGGTGGGTGCCGGCTGGCCCGGCGCCGTGATGGAATCAGGGCTGCTGTAGACGGTGTTCGGCGCAATCGTCGAGTTCACCAGACCGGTGTTGGCACCATAGGTGCTGTAATGCACGTCGCCCACGCCGCCGAGCACGTTGTTGGTAATCACCAGACCCGAGGACGGGAGCTGACGATCCCCAATCTCGTTGGCGATCTCGATGCCCGTCGCCGGCTTGCCGCTGCGGTAGAAATCGGTGTCGTAGGTGTGTGCCACGGTGTTGGACTGCACCACCGCACCCTGCGCGTTGTCGAGATAGATGCCGACGCTGAAGCTGTCGTAGACCTTGTTG
>NZ_JBFRGW010000074.1:0-8888 GCF_052115545.1 Microvirga sp. 2MCAF35 | reverse complement strand
ACTGAGCGGCCTTGCGCCGTCAGCACATCAACCTGCCGCAACTTCGCGACAATCTCTTCAGCCGTGTGTCTCTTCCTGGGCATTCTCTCGTCCTCCAAATGGCAAAAAGCCATACATCAGGGAGGACCACTTCAAAGGGGGCAGGCCACGGGCAGGGGGAGCAAGGGACCACCGGAACCGGAGGCCTCCCGCAGGCCCCTGACGGGCGTAGGGTGCGTTGCGCATGGCTTGGACGCTCGTGCCGGGATGCGGAGGTCGGTGCGGGCGAATGGGGCAAGGTGCCGTGAGCGCACTGGGCTTTTGTCGACGGGGGCCTTGTCGCGCGCCGGCCTGCGTGTCATGTATAACAAATTCCTTGATTTGGCTAACAGAAGAGAACGGGATCCACGATGGCCAGCGAAACCTCCCGCCCCACCCCTTCCAAGGCCCCGGGCCGCCGATCCCGCAGCCGACTTGCCGGCCGGCTTCCGAAACCGTCACGCAAGCCTGCGGCTGGAAAGGCCAGGCCCAGGACGGGGCGCATCGAGTCGGTCATGCGCAGCGCCGAGGAGATCGGTCTGCTGCGCGAGAAGGACGGACGGATCACCGGACGGGTCAGCAGCGGCCTCATCCATGAGGCGAAGGCCCGCACGGGAATCGAGTCGGATACCGATTTGATCGCGTTCGCCTTGGCCAACATCGCGCTGGAGGACAACTTCGGCGAGGTGTTCCGGGCGCTCGAGGGAACCGTCGATCCGGATCTCGACCTCGAGTTCTGACGTTGCCGGGATTGGATTTCGACAAGGTCGTCCGATGGGCGCGGCCGGAGCGGTGGCACACGCTTGCCCGGCGGCCGGACGGTGACCTGCCGTTCGTCGGTGCCACGGCGGAATCGGGCAGCGCCCTGCTGCTCGATACCACCGTGTACATCGACCGGATGCAGGGGAAGGCGCCGGATGTCATCCAGGCCCTCGTGGACGTGCGGACCGTCAATCACAGCACCATCGCCGTGGTTGAACTGATGCACACCGTCGGACGCCTCGATCCCCGCCACGGGGAGACCGCCAACGTGCTGACCCAGACCAGGAACGCCATCCGGGGCATGCCGGGACACCGCCTGTTCGAGCCGGATGCCGAGACCCTCGGGCGGGCCGCCGTCGTGGCAGGCGTCCTGGCGCGGGTGCAGGGCTATGCCTCCGATGACCGGCTGCGGGCGCTGCACGACTGCGTCCTCTTCCTGCAAGCCCTCAAGCTCGGGTTCACGGTCCTGACGGGGAACGTCAGGGACTACGACTTACTGCTGCAAATGGTGCCGGACGGGCGCGCCTTGCTCTACCGCAAGAAGGCCCGGGAGGACCGGAACTCCCGGAAGGGCGGTCCCGTGGAACCGGATGATGCAGCCGGTCGGTGATCTGCGCGTGCCCACGGGGGAACACCAGCCCAACCCCACCATGCAAGAGCCCTTCCCATCCGCCAGCGGGAAGCGGGCGAAGTGTTGACGACGGAGCTGACCCGGTTGCGGGTGCGGCCTCAGGGGCTCAGTCTGGGCGCCGACGATGTCGGTTGGTCGGGGACGCAATGAAGGCAGGAAGGGCGGCTGGCGCGCCGAAAGACGCTCCCTTCGGAGGTTTTGCCTGCCGGGACGGGCGGGAAAGCCTCGTATTCGGGGAACGTCCGGACGGTACGATGGCCCACGTCTCGGAAGTCGCTTCCGGCCTTGAATGCGGTTGCATCTGTCCGGGATGCGGCAGCCGTCTCGTCGCCCGCAAGGGGCCGAAGAACGATCACCACTTCGGGCATGATGGCAGTGCCGACGGCAGGCCCTGCAAGACGGGGCCGGAAACGGCTCTGCACAAGTTCGCCAAGGAGGTCCTTGCCAAAAGGCTGCGCCTCTTCCTGCCGGCCCTCGAGATGTCGGACGGGGACGATCGCTGGGTCGGCTTCCAAGGCGGCAGCTTCGGCTTTCACGAAGCCGTCCTCGAGCACAGGCTCGAGGAGATCGTCCCTGACGTGATCGTGCGACGCGGCGAGCGGGACCTCCTCGTGGAGTTCGCCGTCACCCACGTGTGCGGCCCCGAGAAGATCGATCGGATCGCGCTGATGGACATCGGGGCTATCGAGATCGACCTGTCCGGCTTAGCCCGCGACGTGTCCCGGGACGGGCTGGAGGAAGCCATCCTCGACACCGCCCCACGCAAGTGGCTCCACAATCCCAGGTTTCGCGAGGGGTGGATCGAGCTTGAGGCCCGTCGTCGAAAACGCACCGAGGCCTTGGCTCGTCGGACCGATGCCCTTCGGGATGCCTATCTTTCCTCCTGCGCCAAGCTCCAGACCAACGGGACACCCTGCCTGGCCGTCGGCCGAATCCGCGAGGACGGACTGGACCGCGCGATCAGCCTCGAGGTCGGGGGCATGGGATGCTTCACCGTGCCTCCGCGGGACTGGCAGGCAACGGTGCTGGCCGACGTCGTCGACGTTGCCGTGGCGGGCAGCATTCCGTTCGTTTCGGTCAACGGCGCCCTGCGCAAGCTCCGGGACCGCCGATGGATCCAGGACCGCTTCAGCCGGGTCACCGATGCCGAAGCGGCGATGATCCGCGAGGATGGAACCACCTTCGAGCTGCCGGAAAACGCCGTCATGGAGTGGATCGTGGTCCTGTCGCGGAAGGGCATCCTCATGCCCGCATCCGGCGGGGGGCGGTGGTTCCTGCATCGCATGATCGTCGATGAGGTCAGCCAACGGCGTCACCGCCGGGCGTTGCCGGGCTTGCGCCAAGCCGAGTTGCGAAAGGCAGTGGGCGACATCCTCAAGGATCTCCCTGAGGACGAGGTGGCAGGCTTCTCGTTCGAGAGTTGGTTCGGAGCGTTGCTGCCGGGCAGGGAGCATTCACCCGTACAGGCCATTCACTTCGAGGACCGGGAATACGCTCGGCTCATGACGGACCTGACGACCATCGGCGGGAGGATCCGTTTCAATTCCAAGGGCGATGTCGATCTGATGGGGCTGCCGCTGTCGGGCACGCTTGCCCGTCGCCGGGAGGAGCTCCGCAGGGAGGAGGAGACCCGCGAGGCCGAGCGGCAGGAGAGGACACGACGGGAGGCACAAGCCCGAGCGGATCGGCTCCTGGGAGTGGCACGCCGGGAGCTTGGGTTGGAAGGGGACGCATGGGCCGCAGCCGCAAACGACGCGCTTGGCGGAAAGTCCCCGATGCAGGTGGCGAGCGCGGGGGAGACGGGCATGACGTCCGCGCTGGAGGCTCTCGATACCCTCATGCGCCTGCGGGAAGGCGAGGCGCGCAAGGCCGAGGCGGCGGAGAAGGCAAGGTGGAACCTGCGCAGGGAGGCTGCGAAGGTTCACCACGGCCAGCATCTCGAGATCTACCTGAAGGCGGGGCATCCGGCCCTCGGCGGGCGGTCCCCGTCAGCCTTCTGCTTGGACGAGGCAACGCTCCGCAGGTGCGTGGAGCTCACCCTCGATGGCGGGAAGCGACGGCGCTGATCCTACAATCTACTCTCTTGCAGCATTCGGGCTGGGACTTGGATCCCATTCCAGACATGATAAACGGACGTGAATGGGGGCATGAATGATAACGATCGGCATACGCGCCGCACCGCGGGCGGTCACCTTCGCAATTTACGATTCCGAGAAGGAGCAGGTCATCAACGTCGAGGAGATCAGGATTCCTGCGGCCTTCTCGGTACCTGATGGACTGAAGCACCTGCGCAGCAACCTCCTCGATGTCCTGCGCGAGTACGCCGTCGTGCAGGCGGGTGTGCGCGTGACCGAGGCGAGCGCGCAGTCCCCGAGCATCGAAAGAATTCAGATCGAGGGGGTCATCCAGGAGGCCTTCGCCAGCAGCAGCCTGACCCGTTACTACGTCGGGCAGATCGCATCGATTGCCTCCCGCCTTGGAATCGACCGAGCACGGTTCAAGCCGCTGGTCGAGGGCAAGGAAGCGTTCGACATCGAGAATTGGGATGAAATGACGAAGGAGCAACGCGAAGCCGTGCTCTGCGCCGTGGGGGCAACGAATGCTTAAACCTTACCAGAAGGCACAGGTCACGTTCGACCTGGTCAAGGAAATCGGGACCGATGGACGCAACTCAAGGACGTTCGTGTCCCGGGATCACCAGCTCGACGCCGAGATCGTGATCAAGCAGATCGCGAAGGGGAAGCTCGCCTCGCCCGCGAACTTCTTCGACGAGTCCAAGGCCCTTTACGCCAGCGCACATCCCAATGTCGTGCCGATCCATTACGCATGCGAGGACGACGATTTCATCTACCTCGCCATGCCCTACTACCGGAAGGGTTCGGTCAAGGGGCTGATCACCGGCCGCCACCTGAGCGTGCGCAGGATCGTGACGCTGGGTGCCCAAGTCTTGACCGGGCTCCACAACATCCATTCGAAGAGGCTGATCCACTTCGACGTCAAGCCGGACAACATCCTGCTGACTGACCGCGAGGAGGCGCTCCTGTCCGACTTCGGGCAGGCTAAGCAGATGAACTTCTCCGGCAAGGCGATCCAGGACCGACCCTACACGCCCATGGTCCCGCCGGAGTTCACCAAGTCCGATCAGTTCGATGTCACCTACGACATCTACCAGTTCGGCCTGACGCTCTACCGTATGTGCAACGGCAACGAGGTCTTCTACAGGCAACTGGCAAAATACGGCCCCCCGTCCTCCTTCGACCGCGAGACCTTCCGGTTCGACCTGCGAACCGGCCGCTTTCCGGACCGCAAGGTCTTCCCGGCCCATATCCCTGCCAAGCTGAGGAAGATCATCAGGACCTGCCTGGAGCCCGATCCGTCCGCCCGCTACGGTTCGGCCCTCGAGGTGTCCAATGCCCTGGCCGATATCGACGGGGAAATCTTGGACTGGCACTTCGTGCAAACACCTGATACAAGCACCTGGACGAAGAACGAAAACGGAACATCGTACGAGCTAACACTAAAGCTTGATGGAACTTCCGAGTTCTACAGGTCGGTTAGCGGTGGTCAGAGGCGGCGGATCATGGAAGGATGCAGGCCGTCGCTGTCCGACAAGGATGTGCAGAGGCTCCTAGGTTCTTACTGATGCCAAAGATCAAGAACGATCCGAGCAAGTACGTGAGACGGTCGACGCTTGCCGGGCGGAGGAGCTCCGCCGCGGACGAGAAAGCTGACCAAGTCTGCCGGAAGCGGGAGCGGGACTTCCTGACCGCTCCCATCGATGACAATTTCTACATGGATCTCAGGGTGAAGCCCGTCAGGGAGGACGACTGAGCCGCCCGAAACGCCGATCGACGATCATCGATCGGCTAAGCTAGGAACATCACCGACCGAGAATCCAGCCTTCCCACCTTAGCACCGGCTCTAAACTTACGGTCGCCTCTGGCCGACGGCCGTCAGCGACCTCGATCATCTTGAGAAGCCCCGCAAGGGCATCGAAGGCATCCTCGCCGGAAGCGGCCTCTCCGAATCCGTCGCGCACTGCTGCTTCTGCCGCGTCCGACAGGTGTACGGAATGGCTGGCGGCCCAGTCCAGGATGGCGGATGCCTTCGATGCACGGTCTGACCGCCGACGCTTGCTTTCCCCGCTGCGGAAGCCGGCATTGAACATGCGATAGGCCTCGGCCGGGTAGGTTTCGGCGAGGATGACACTCGTATGGGCCGAAAGCTGGGACAGGGATCCGTCGAAGGGCCACAGCGCTGCGCCATGCGCCAAGGCCGGCCTGATCACCTCGTTCCAGCCCGAGATCGCGGCACGGCCGACCTGGTTGCCGCCGAGCGTCCAGAACAGCGAGCAGGCCGCCTGCCGTTCCGGCGTCTTCCGCTCGCAGACGCGGAGAAGGTCGTCGAATGATGCCATTCCCAATCCCGTAACGAGTGAGGTCCTGGTCACACCCTTCTTGCTTCCCTTGGGGTAGAAGGGACGCCTGAGGGAGACCTCATGAGGCTGGCTGGCCACGTCGAAGAACTGCGCCCAGTCGCCCTCGCCGAGATACGGCAGGGCCTGTCGGAAGTCGGCAAAGCCTGTCCTATCGCCATAGGCGCTCGGGATTCCGATCGGAAAGTCGAACCCGACGAGGGTTCTGCCGCCGTTCGCCTCGTTGAAGATGCCATTGAAGATGCCATCGAGGAACATGGGCATCGGCCCGACGGGGCAGGGAGCCGAGACTTCCCATCGGCCCTCGTTGCGCACCGCTGATGCCTGCCAGCGCTTTTTCTTGTCGATGCTCCAGTCGGCATGGATCAGGCGATCGAACATCATGGAAGCCTTGGGTGGACTGGGGCCACGTCTGCGTCCGGCAGCAGCATGGGACTGACAGCCTGTACCGCGATCCTGTCTCCGGACTGAACGGTGCAGGCGAACTCAAGAGCATCAGTCGCCGGATCGATGATCAGCGCCGTCAGTCGCCCAGTCCCGTAAGCACCCGTATCGATGGCGATGCGGTTCCCCGCGACCTCGGGCAGCTTGCTTCCCGTGATCGAGTGACCGTGGACGATCCTGTGGGATAGGGGGCCCGTGTGGTCAAGGAAGCCTCGGCGGATGGTGAGGCAGTCGTTCCTGTCCTGGGCGTCGACCGGCTTGGCGGGGTCGATGCCTGCGTGGACAAAGGCGAACGGACCGTCGGTCTCGATCAATGACGCGGACCTGATCAGATCGAGGTGGTCGTCGAAGTCGGTCCGGACCGTCATCCTCGCGTCCTCCAGGTCGCCGAACGGCTCATAGCTCGTGAGCGTGTCTACGCCCCCGTTGTTAAGCCAGACCTCCAGGACACGCGCATCGGGGATATCTTCCGACACGGACCGTAGGAAGTAGTCATCGTGGTTGCCCAGCAGCAGCCGTGATGCGGGCCACCGCTTCAGGGTCGACGCGACCAGGTCCATCGCGCCGCGGCTGTTCGGCCCCCGGTCGACGATGTCGCCGAGGAAGATGACGCGCGGTTCCTGTCCGCGACGTTCAGCGTCGGACGCGATGAAGGCGAGCAGGGACCGGAGGAGATCGGCGCGGCCGTGGATGTCGCCGATGGCGTAGGTGAGGCGGGAGACGGGCAGGGAGCGAATCCTTCAGGGCGTTGCTGCCTGTCAGTAACGGCTAACCTGCCAGAGGCAAGTCGCAGTTGCCCTTGGCTGGCCACATGTGCGGCCGCAAAGACATTGGGATGGCATGCTTGATGCCATCCCACGAGCGGGCGCCTCCCCAACCCTTGGTACTCCTGCTTCCTCTAGGGGCGCTTCCCTTGATCCAGTCGCCTGCGGGTGGCAGCAAGGACCAACCAGCCCACGCTGCGGCTTGCGTGATCTCCACGACCATGATGCGGTCATTTGCGTCAAGATGCGACCTGAGGAGATCCCCGACCTGAACGGCTGTCTGGTTCACGTCTACGAGCCATACGGATTCAAGCGCTCGTACACCGCCGGCATTTCGAAGATCCTGCCAAAGCGGTTCGTAGTTGCGTCCAGGCTGCCTGAGATCATAGCTGACGAGATAAACTGCCATCTATCCTTCCTACGTCGGAGATTGTTCGATCAAAAACCATTGAGGAGCACAGCATCATCGGAACTGGCGCCTAACGAGAACACAGATAGTAGTGTGGTGAAGGTTCTGCAAATCGCCTGAGCGGGGCGGTCATGGCAGGATGGTGATGTTCAACGTCACGCACTCCGAGAGGAGCCCCACCATGACCACTGCAAAGGATAAACCTGCTGCCGCTGCCATCAAGGACCTTCTCAGCCAGAGCCCGGACGGGCTGCGCGAGATCGTCCGCGCCGTGATGCAGGAGATGCTTGAAGCCGAGATGACCGATGCGCTCCAGGCCGAGAAGGGCGAGCGCACCTCGGCTCGCCTGGGCTACCGCTCGGGTTACTACACCCGCACCTTGGTGACCCGGGTCGGCAAGCTCGAGCTGCGGGTGCCGCAGGACCGGGATGGCCGCTTCTCGACCGAGCTGTTCGAGCGCTATCAGCGCTCCGAGCAGGCGCTGGTCGCCACGCTCGCCGAGATGTACGTTCAGGGTGTCTCCACCCGCAAGGTCAAGGCGATCACCGAGGAGCTGTGCGGCCACAGCTTCTCGGCCTCGGCGATCTCCTCGATCAACAAGCGCCTGGACGACAGCCTGGCCCAGTTCGCCTCCCGCCGGCTCGAGGAGCCATTCCCGTACCTGATCCTGGATGCCCGTTACGAGAAGGTGCGCGAGGGCGGCATCGTCAGCTCGCGAGCCGTGCTGATCGCGGTGGGTATCGACTGGGACGGCCGGCGCCAGATCTTAGGGGTTGAGATGGCCAACCGGGAAAGCCACTCCTCGTGGCGCACGTTTCTGCTCGGCCTGCGCGAGCGCGGCCTCTCCGGCGTGGAGCTGGTGGTGGCGGACGACCATGCCGGGCTGAGGGCGGCAATCCGTGAGGTGCTGAGCGAGGCCGCCTATCAGCGGTGCTATGTGCACTTCCTCCGGAATGCCCTCGACCACCTGCCGCGCAAGGCTGATGATGATTGCCTGCAGGAGCTGCGCTGGCTCTACGACCGCCGCTCGGTCGAGGAGGCCAGACGCGATCTGGCGGCCTGGATTGCCAAGTGGGAGGGGCGCTACCCGCGCCTGGTCGCCTGGGCCGAGGAGGCGATCGAGGAGACGCTGACCTTCTACCGCTTGCCGCGTCAGCACCACAAGCATCTCAAGAGCACCAACATGCTCGAGCGGCTCAACGAGGAGATCAGGAGACGCACGTATGTGGTGCGGATCTTCCCCAATGCGGCCTCATGCTGCCGGCTGGTGCGGGCTCTGGCGGTCGAGACGCACGAGAACTGGCTGGAAGCCCACCGCTACCTCAATATGGAGGATCTCAAGGAGCACAAGAAAACCACTCTTCGCGAAGCCGCTTAGCCAGCCCGACCGGCCGCCCCTCTTTGCAGAACTTGACGCACACAATC
>NZ_JBFRGW010000073.1:0-7811 GCF_052115545.1 Microvirga sp. 2MCAF35 | reverse complement strand
GTCGTCTCCGGGGTCAGGGTCAGGTGTCGCAACCCAAACTCTAACCGAAGACTGGCGATGACCACCTCACAGGCGGCATGCTGCGCTATGGGGAGCTTCGCATGCCGCCCTCGCGGCCCGCTCCTACACCACCTCCCGGGACGCTACCTGTTTTCCATCGGCTGGTTCGGCCTCCGACGCCTCAATTATACATTTCGTGTAGGTATCGGATTGGCGCTGGTAGGAGCATTTGGTGTTGGGCTTCCCTACATCATCAACGCTCAGTCGAAGCGATGGCTGACGGAGGTGAAAAACCGCGACCTAAATCTGCCAATTCCGATTCCTGCTGCACGAACAATTGGCCTCCAAGGTTTAATGGGCCTGTGGTCTCCTAATGGCTGCAATGACCTCTGCCAGCTGCTCCTCTACAATGGAATAGCGCAGCAGGTGGTCGTTTCGATGGATGACCGGAAGGTAGATCACTCAACGCGAAATGTGTCAGCACAACTTTTTATTTTCCGCATCGCGCAGGATGAGGCCTGTACGCCTGTTGAGGCGAGGTCTGGCCAGAATGTCATAATTGACTGGACTTTTAATGCGACCGCCATTGCCCGAGCGACACGAGGGCGTACTGCCGATAGCGAGTGCGTTGTGCGTCAAGCAGCAGGCGATGTCGTTCTGGATATCACGATCCGCCGGGTCAATGAGATGATCGGCACGCAGCCGGGTAGGCTTGAGTTAGCTCCTGGGTCCGTGAACGTGAATGCCCTTGAGATTCTCGTCGAAGGCTCCGTCGTGGCGCGCGAGTCGGCATCTGAAACGATGATGCTGTCCATCCCTTTAAAGCTGGTTCCATACGGTCCCACCTTTGAGGCATCGGGTTGGGAATGGTCACGAGAGCGGGTCGGCAATGAAATTTTGGATGTTATTGCCGCACTGAAGCGCCTGACAGCGTTCAACCTTGAGAAGCCGATTGGGGGCACCCCTGTCGGGTTGCGCAAACGGCTTGACGTAGCGCTCAACGACATGTCCCGACATGTCTACCATGAAGTGTTTGAGCTTGTGCCCGACTATTTCTTAATCATCAGCAAAAACGGCTTAATGCCCGGAGATCTAGAGCGTCTGGCAAAGCTGATCTCAGATGAAAGGGTGGCGCGCTTTCAGGCTTTTCCATCTGATGCGCTTCAAGTGCCAGGAGCTGCCGAGATGCTCAAAGGTCGCATCCTAGACCGCCTTCTATGGACGGCAAGAGCCAGGGGCGCTTTTGGTGAGCCCTACAAATCTCTTGAGAGCCTTACCCGCTTGTTGCCGGACGGGAGCTTCGCAAATCCTGATCCACGAGTCGACGCGCTTGTCGACGGTACAGAGACAGGCTTTCTATCACCGAATTTGATTCTTCGCCTTGCTGATCAAGGCGCAAGCGTCGCCAATCGCTTAATTGGAGTTTTAAAGGAAGGCAGAGCTGCGGCTTTAGCGAGTGGGAGTTGGTGGTCTACAAAGGAAAGGATGATCGCTTCTCTCAGGGCCTTATGCCGGCTGGGTTCTGATGCGAGGGCCGTCCTCCCTGATCTTCAAGAGTTCGAAGATACAGGCATCGTCCCGCGGAATGTGCTCGATTCCGATCTGTGGCGTATCACGATGATGAGACTGAGCGTGAATGTGAGCAAGTTCAGCATACCAGCGAATGAGCGCGGGATAATTTATTACAATCAAGAAAATATGGCTAGGCGAGCGGCTCAAGGAGACTGCGAGACGTAATAGTCAGCACAACTCCTAAGTTGGTTGATATTAAGAAAATACCATATCGCTAGGTCTTCGCTCACTCCGCCGCCTCCCGCCGTGCCGTTATCTTCTTGTCCTTCTTCGCCGCCGCCTTCTTGGGGGTATCCTTCGCGGCCGTTTCCTTCTTCAGAGGCCTGCGCTCCAGCACTTCCTTGAGGAAGCGGCCGGTGTGGCTGGCCTTCGATTCGGCGATCTCCTCGGGCGTGCCCTGCGCCACGATCTGCCCGCCGCCGTTGCCGCCTTCGGGACCCATGTCGATCACCCAGTCGGCGGTCTTGATCACTTCGAGATTGTGCTCGATCACGACGACCGTGTTGCCCTGGTCGACCAGCTCGTGCAGCACCTCCAAAAGCTTCGCCACGTCATGGAAGTGCAGGCCCGTGGTCGGCTCGTCCAAAATGTAGAGCGTGCGGCCGGTGGCGCGCTTGGACAGCTCCTTGGAGAGCTTCACGCGCTGAGCCTCGCCGCCGGAGAGCGTGGTCGCCTGCTGGCCCACATGCACGTAGTCGAGGCCGACGCGGGCGAGCGTCTGCATTTTTTCGCGGATCGACGGCACGGCCTTGAACAGGTCGCGGGCTTCCTCCACGGTCATGTCGAGCACGTCGGCGATGGATTTCTCGCGGTACTTCACCTCAAGCGTCTCGCGGTCGTAGCGCTTGCCCTTGCACACGTCGCAGGTGACGTAGACGTCGGGCAGGAAGTGCATCTCGATCTTGATCACGCCGTCGCCGGAGCAGGCCTCGCAGCGGCCGCCCTTAACGTTGAAGGAGAAGCGCCCGGCCTGGTAGCCGCGAGCCTTCGCCTCGGGGAGACCTGCGAACCACTCGCGGATCGGCGTGAAGGCCCCGACATACGTGGCCGGGTTTGAGCGCGGCGTGCGCCCGATGGGCGACTGGTCGATGTCGATGACCTTGTCGAGATGCTCCAGGCCCTCGATGCGGTCATGCGGGGCAGGGTGCTCCAGCGCGCCGTTGAGCTTGCGCGCCACCGCCTTGTAGAGCGTGTCGATGACGAGGGTGGACTTGCCGCCGCCGGACACGCCTGTGATGCAGGTGAAGGTGCCGAGCGGGATCTCCGCCGTCACGTTCTTCAAGTTGTTGCCCTTCGCGCCCACGAGCTTGATCTTGCGCTTCGGGTCGGGCTTGCGGCGTTTGCCGGGCACCTTCACGGACATCTCGCCCGTGAGATACTTGCCCGTCAGCGATTTGGAATTCGCCATGATCTCGTCCGGCGTGCCTTCGGCGACGATCTTGCCGCCGTGGATGCCGGCGCCGGGGCCGATATCGAACACGTAATCGGCCTGAAGGATCGCATCCTCGTCATGCTCCACGACGATCACCGTGTTGCCGAGATCGCGCAGGCGCTTGAGGGTGCCGAGCAGGCGCTCGTTGTCGCGCTGGTGCAGGCCGATGGAGGGCTCGTCGAGCACATAGAGAACGCCGGTCAGGCCGGAGCCGATCTGCGAGGCAAGCCGGATGCGCTGGCTCTCGCCCCCCGACAGGGTGCCCGAGGAGCGGGCGAGCGTCAGGTATTCCAGGCCTACATCGACCAGGAAGGTGAGACGGTCGCGGATCTCCTTGAGAATGCGGCCCGCGATGTCGTTCTGCTTCTTGTTGAGTTTTTTCGAGAGGCCGCCGAACCATTCATGGGCGTCCTTCACGGACAATGCCGTGGCATCGCCGATGTCGGAGCCGGCGATCTTCACCGCGAGCGCTTCGGGCTTGAGGCGCTTGCCGCCGCAGGACTCGCAGGGCGTCTCGCTCATGAAGCGGCCGATTTCCTCGCGCGCCCAGTCGCTCTCCGTCTCCTTGTAGCGGCGCTCCAGGTTCGGGATCACACCCTCGAAAGGCTTCCTCACCTCGTAGGCGCGCAGGCCGTCGTCGTAGGCCATGCGGATCGCAACCCCGTCGGAGCCGTAAAGAATCGCGCTGCGCACCTCCTCCGACAGCTCGGACCAGGGCTTCGTCATGGAAGCCTTGTAGTGCTTGGTGATGGCTTCCAGCGTCTGGCCGTAATAGGGTGAGGTCGACTTCGCCCAGGGCATGATGGCGCCGCGCTTCAGGGAGAGGGTCTCGTCCACCACGAGGGCCTCGTCGATGCGCATCTCATGGCCGATGCCGCCGCAGGTGGGGCAGGCGCCGAAGGGGTTGTTGAACGAGAACAGGCGCGGCTCGATCTCGGGGATCGTGAAGCCGGAGACTGGGCAGGCGAACTTGGACGAGAAGACGATGTGCTTCGCCTTGCCCTTCTCGTCCTTCTCGTCGGCATATTCGATGACCGCGATGCCGTCCGTCAGCTCGAGCGCCGTCTCGAAGGATTCCGCCAGGCGCGCGGCGATGTCGGCCCGCACCACGATGCGATCCACCACCACGTCGATGTCGTGCTTGAACTTCTTGTCGAGGGCAGGGGCCTCGTCGATGGCGTAGTATTCACCGTCGATCTTCAGGCGCTGGAAGCCCTTCTTCTGGAACTCGGCGATTTCCTTGCGGTACTCCCCCTTGCGGCCGCGCACCACCGGGGCCAGCAGATAAAGGCGGGTCTTCTCGGGCAGGTCCAGCACCCGGTCGACCATCTGGGAAACGGTCTGGCTCTCGATGGGCAGTCCGGTAGCGGGAGAGTAGGGGATGCCGACCCGCGCCCAGAGCAGGCGCATGTAGTCGTAGATCTCGGTGACGGTGCCGACCGTCGAACGCGGGTTCTTGGAGGTGGTCTTCTGCTCGATGGAAATGGCGGGCGAGAGGCCGTCGATCTGGTCCACGTCCGGCTTCTGCATCATCTCGAGGAACTGTCGGGCATAGGCCGACAGGGACTCTACGTAGCGCCGCTGCCCCTCGGCGTAGATCGTGTCGAAGGCCAGCGACGACTTGCCCGAGCCGGACAGTCCCGTGAACACGACGAATTGGTCCCGGGGCACCATCAGGTCGACGTTCTTGAGGTTGTGCTCCCGCGCCCCGCGCACCGAGATCACACGCGCATTCGGGTCTCCCGCCTTGGCGCGGTTGAACAATTCGTCGAGTTTAGCCATTACTGAGCTTAGCCTTGAAGTGGGAGTCCCGGCCTGGGTCGACCGGCCCCCGGATATGTGGTGCCCCGCCCGCCGGCGCAATGCGGCGGATGATTCCAGATACACGATCCTAGAACAAAGAGGGTACGGCGGGCAAGCGGAGCCGTGCCGACCGCTCCTGCAAAAAGAAAAGGCCCGCCGAGGCGGGCCTTCACGTGGTGCGGAACTGGGTCTCAGAGCACGAAGACGAAATCCGCGGCCTTGAGGGCTGCCTTGTTGGCTAGGGTCGCCACGAGCTGAAGTTCGAACTTAGTCCCAATCCCGTCCGCATCGTAGTACAGCTTGCCGTCATCCGTGTCGTAGAAGAACTGCGCCAGGGTCGTGGCAGGCTTGGGATCGGTCCCGACAACAAGCGGGTTTGCCCTGTCGAAGGCAGGGGTGATGTACTTGTCCAAATCGCCATCGTAGTGTTGAAACGTATTGGCTTGGACGAGGAAGTAATCCTTGCCCGAGAAGTCCGCGATCGTGCATTCCGAATTCGGCGACAGAATGAACTGATCGTCCCCCGCGCCGCCGACGAGAGTGACGTTGCCGCCACCTCCCAGCTTGTCGTCGCCCGCGCCGCCATTGACGAGGATCCCATTAGCCGGATTGTCGGGATTGTCAGCATATGCTGTAATCTTATCGTTACCCGCTCCGCCGTTAATCACGCCGGACTTGCCAGAGCCATAGAGCGAATCGTTGCCCTTCGAGCCTGTGATGACGCTGCCGACATCCATAGCATAGACGGAAGCACTGACCTTTTCGAACTGCCCCGCCTTGATGCCGAGATAGCCGATATCGGCAGCTTTCTTGCCGGTAACCTTCGAGAGATCGAGCAAATAGGTCTTATAGCCGGACAAGTTGTCATAGATCAGGACATCGAGCGTATCCACGCCCTTGCCGCCCAGGGCGTTGTCCCCATAGTCGACCCTGACCGTATCATTGCCGTCGCCACCCAGGAGCCTGTCTCCGCTCTTTGGTACCCGAACTCCGTTCACAAGGGGAGACTCAGGATCGCGCCCATCGACGATGTCGTCGCCAGCCCCACCGGACAGATAGTCACTGCCTTCCCCGCCGTAGAGCTGATCATCGTCCTTGCCGCCATCGAGTCGATCGTTACCTTTGCCCCCGGATAGGTAATCGTCACCCTCGCCACCGTTGAGCTTGTCGTTGCCGTCGTCGCCGTAAACACTGTCCTGACCCGCGTCGCCATAGAGGCTATCATTGCCGTCACCGCCAATGAGAGAATCCCTACCGTCGCCGCCATAGAGCTTGTCGTTGCCCAGGCCGCCATCGAGAAAGTCTTTGCCCAGGCCACCTAGTGCCTTGTCCGATCCGACGCCGCCATAAATGGTGTCGTTGCCATCGCCGCCGGTTAGATCGTCATTGCCATCGTCGCCAGAGACGTAATCGTCGCCGGCGCGGCCGTCGAAGATGTCCTTGAACTTCGAGCCGAACAGGGAGTCGTCCGAGGCAGTTCCCTTGAAGGCCTTTCTTTTGGCCGTAATGCGATAGGTGGTCATTTATTCCTCCATTCTGGAGGGGTGAATGACATGAAGTAACATTAATTGCAACCGGGCATTGCGCGCCCGAGTCTGCCCTCCCGGTTGGTGCTGCCGCGTGGAAAACGAAGCGTTCGGGCGCTGGGCGCACGAATTAAAGCCGAGATAAAGCCGCGTTCATGGGTTAGAATAATCATATCCCAGCTTGCATGATCGAGAGGAGTGTGGGTCATGGTTCATCGGCTTATCCTGCTTGGTGGTGCGTTCCTGGCCCTCATGATCCAAGCGAGCCATGCGGGCCCGTGCACGCCAGAGATCGACGGGCTCCAGGCGCAGGTCGACGCCAGGATCGATGCCGTGGCCGGATCGGGGAGGGCTGCTGCGGAATCCACGGCGGCGCTTCAACAACACCAGCCGACGCCCGCTTCGATCGCGGCAGCCGAGCAGAAGCTCGGCGAAGGCAAACCGGAAGAAGCGGCCTTGGCGGCTTTGGCGCGCGCCCGGGCGGCCGACGCCTCCGGTGACAAGGCGGGCTGCGACGAAGCCCTGGCCCTCGTCCGGAAGGCTCTTGCGCATTGATCCTGGCGGCCGCGCCGCCGGGGCGTATCCCCTTTACTGGGGACAGACCTGTGCAGAACCCGGCCGATGGCTTGCCGTCCGAACGCTCCGGCTTCAGAACTCGCCCTCAAGCATGAAAGAGAGGCGCGCCCGATGGCAGGCAGTGTGAACAAGGTGATATTGGTGGGGAACCTGGGTCGGGACCCTGAGGTTCGGCGTCTGTCGAACGGGGAGCCTGTGGTGAACCTGCGGATTGCCACGTCGGAGACCTGGAAGGACAAGGGGACGGGCGAGCGCAAGGAGAAGACCGAGTGGCACTCGGTGGTGATCTTCAACGAGAACCTGGCCCGGGTGGCGGAGCAGTACCTGAAGAAGGGCTCGAAGGTGTATGTCGAGGGCCAGCTGCAGACGCGCAAGTGGACGGACCAGAGCGGCCAGGAGAAGTACACCACCGAGGTGGTGCTGCAGCGCTTCCGGGGCGAGCTGACGATCCTGGACAGCCGCGGCGGCGGTGGCGCGTCCGAGTTCGGCGACGAGGAGCCGGGCCAGATCAGCCGCGGCGGCGATTTCGGGCGTTCGGCTCCCTCTCAGGACCGGCGGCCTGCACCGTCCTTCGGCGGAGGTGGCGGAGGCGGCGGCTCCCGCTACAACGATCTCGACGACGACATTCCGTTCTGAGGCGCGGTACTTTAATATTTGTCTACTAACGTCGATAAGTTGCGGCGGGAATTGATACAATTCCCGCCGCAACTTATTCGAAAATGCAAGTAGAGGTTTTTCTTAAGTTGCGGGAGACTAGGCTCAGGACCTATTAATTTGGTCTGAGGAGTGATTCAGTGCCTCTGCGATGGAGGTGCTGATGGGTGATCTGTTTCTTCTGAGCGAGCGCCAGATGGCGCGGATCTCACCGTATTTCCCATTGGCTCATGGCGTGCCGCGGGTGG
>NZ_JBFRGW010000072.1:0-8224 GCF_052115545.1 Microvirga sp. 2MCAF35 | reverse complement strand
CCACCCGCGGCACGCCATGAGCCAATGGGAAATACGGTGAGATCCGCGCCATCTGGCGCTCGCTCAGAAGAAACAGATCACCCATCAGCACCTCCATCGCAGAGGCACTGAATCACTCCTCAGACCAAATTAATAGGTCCTGAGCCTAGCGATCCGTGTTGATGATCGGCGCCGCAGGCGCCTGGCGCCGCGCAGGCTGCCTCGGCTGAGGCTCCGGCTGACGCAGAGGGGCGGTCTGGACCGCCGGCGGGCGCGGGGCCGTGGCGCCGGTGGGCGCCATGATGTCGCCCGGCCGTCCGGCATCGTTCGGCGCCCGGGCGGAATCCTGGATCGGCGGAAGCTCCTCGGGCATCTCCTTGGGCTCCGCGATCACCTCCGTGCCGCCTTTGCAATCCACGAGCCAGATATCGTAAACCGGGTGCTCGAGCCCGTGCAGGCCCGGGCTTGCGGCAAAGAGCCAGCCGGAGAAGACCCGCTTGTTCTTCCCGTCCGGACCAGGCTCGTCCACCTCGATGAACGAGGTGGTGTTCGGCGTTTCCGTCGGCGGCTTGGTGAAACAGACCCGCGGCGTCATCTGCAGGGCGCCGAACTGAACGGTCTCGTCGATTCCGACCTCGAACGACACGATACGCCCGGTGATCTTGTCGAGTCCCGAAAAGACGGCCGTAGGATTCTTGATCCGATCCGCCTGAGCTGCGCCCGCCGCGCCGACGATCCCTGCGAGCACGACAGCCGCCCGCGTCCATCCTAGTTTCATCATATCATCCAAGCCAGGTCAGATTCGGGCGGTTCTTGTCCGGTCTGCCCGGTCATACCCTTCATCCCGGCAACGCGATAACACGCGAACCATGATGGAAAAAGGGCAAGCGGGAAAAGAGCCCGCCAGATCGCCGCAAACCCTGGGTATTCCCCTTCATGGCAACGTCAAAGAAAATTCTGAACCTCCAGTCGCGCCATAGGTTAACCGGCTTCTATCGATAGCGAGAGGCTGGAACATGGACATGAGCGACGGCAACGGGATCTCACGGAGGGGCATGATGGGGGGAGCGGCGGCAGGCCTCGCGACGGTGGCCGCGGCAGCTCCGGCCTCGGCCCAGACGGCCGCCAGTGGCGGAGTCGCCAAAGACGACCCGACGACCAAATACCCCAAGCCGCCCTTCCGCTCGCAATCCCAGCCCTGGCCCGGCCTTGCCGGCAAGATGGAACCGCGCCCCGACCATGGCGAGACGAGCTACAAGGGCTCGGGGCGGCTGCGCGGCCGAAAGGCCCTGATTACGGGCGGTGATTCCGGCATGGGCCGGGCGGCCGCCATCGCGTTCGCCCGCGAGGGCGCCGATGTGGCCATCAGCTACCACCCGGACGAGGAGCCCGACGCGCGGGAGGTCATCGACCTGATCAAGAAGGAGGGCCGGATCGCCGTGGCTCTTCCGGGCGACATTCGTGACGAGGCCCTGTGCGCCCGCATCGTGGCGGATGCCGTGCAGCAGCTCGGAGGCCTCGACATCCTGGTCAACAACGCCGCCCGCCAGCAGCAGCGGCAGGCGCTCCTCGACATCACGTCGGAGGATTTCGACGCGACCTTCAAGACCAATGTGTATGCGATGTTCTGGCTGACGAAGGCTGCCCTGCCGCACCTGACGCCGGGCTCGGCGATCATCCAGACGACTTCGGAACAGGCCTACGACCCATCGGAGAACCTGGTCGATTACGCCATGACCAAGGCCGCGATGATGAACTTCACCAAGTCAATGGCGAAGCAGCTCGGCCCCAAGGGGATCCGCGTCAACGGTGTCGCGCCGGGGCCGATCTGGACCCCGCTCCAGGTCAGCGGAGGCACGACTCAGGAGAAGCTGCAGCAGTTCGGCGGCGATACGCCCATGGGGCGCCCAGGCCAGCCGGCCGAGCTCGCATCGATCTATGTCCAGCTCGCTGCGGCCGATGCGAGCTATGCGACAGGACAGATCTACGGGGCGGCGGGAGGCAGCGGCCAGCCATAATTCGATTCTCCGTGCACTGCTCCTCGGACGAAGCGTGGGAGGCGGTTGCGTAAAGCTCGAACCTCATCCTGAGGAGCCTGCGCAGCAGGCGTCTCGAAGGATCGTTCAGCATGCACTGGAGACGCCCTCGTCCTTCGAGACGATCACTGTGACGTGACCTCCTCAGGATGAGGGCTCGATGAGCGCCGGTTGACGAGCCAAACCCTGGGGGCGGTACGCGCTAAGAGGTCGTTACTAGACGATCTCCGCCTTCTCCGGGACGACCGTTGTCTTCGCGCTGCTCGCGAAGCGACGCGCCAAGACAGCACAAGTCATGAGCTGGATCTGGTGGAAGATCATGAGCGGCAGCACGATGGAACCAACATCCTGCCCGGCGAAGATCACGTTCGCCATCGGGGCGCCCGAGGCCAAGCTCTTCTTGGAGCCGCAGAAGGTGATGGTGATCCGGTCCGCACGATTGAAGCCGAACCAGCCACTGACATAGAACGTGAAGCACAGGACCACTGCCAGCAGCACGATGTCGATCACGACCACGGCCACGAGATCCGTGGCCGAGAGCTTGTGCCAGAGCCCTTCGATCACCGCCTCGCTGAAGGCCCCGTAGACGACCATCAGGATCGAGCCGCGGTCCACAAACTGCGTCAGCGTCCTGTGCCGGCTGAGCCATCTGCCAAGATAGGGCTGGAGCACCTGACCGAGAATGAAGGGAGCGAGAAGCTGCAGCAGGATCCCTTCGAGCGCTCCGAGGGAGAAGCCACCGCTCCCTTGGGTATGGAACAGCAGCCCCACGAGGAGCGGGGTCAGGAACATGCCGAGGATGTTCGATGCCGAGGCCGAGCAGATGGCGGCCGGCACATTGCCCTCCGCGATCGACGTGAAGGCAATCGACGACTGAACGGTCGAGGGCAGAACGCACAGGAACAGGATGCCCGTGGCCAGCGCCGGAGTCATCAGGTTCGGCACGGCCAGGACGATGAGGCCGAGAATCGGGAAGACCACGAAGGTGGTGACCAGCACGAAGAGGTGCAGGCGCCAATGGATCATGCCGGCGATCACCACATCGCGCGACAGGCGCGCGCCGTGGAGAAAGAACAGCAGGGCAATCGCGAGATTGGTCGCGACCGAGAACACCTCCGCCGGCGCGCCGCCGATGGGAAGAATCGACGCAAGCACGACCATGCCGAAGATGGCGATCGTGTACCATTCCCGTGAGATGAGAGAAGCCATGGTTACCTTCGTTATGGTTGACGCCTGAGCTGGCGTTTTGTGCCCTGACCTATGCCTGAAGTTCCAGGAACCTATTCATCTCCGGCCCGGCTCCGACAGCTTGGCTGAAGAGGCCTCTTAAAAGCGAAAGCCCGCCAGGGGCGGGCAATCACTGCGAGAACCTGTATCGGGCCGCTTACGCGAAGCTCGCCTCACGAGCGACCCGGGAGATGTCGTAACGGGCGATGCCGAGATCGGCCAGATCACGGTCGGAGAGCTGCGCCAGCTCGCGTACGGTCTTGCGATACAGATGGTAGCTGCGAACCTTCGAAAGGATATAGGAAACGAACATTGAAAGCCCCTGAAGTGGACCGGCCTCGTGACCGGTTGTCTTTGCTCTTGTTGCGGTGCGGATATACGGATGCGCCCCGGCCTTGAGGAGCCATAAGAACTGAGGTCCGTTATGCCCTGACAGCATAACGTTCAGAGAGTGCCGGCTTTGTGCTTGCCTCCTCCTCAAGGTGGCCTTTGAGTCCCGAACCGATCGGCTAAGCTCCGACGGCAGATCAATCGGAGACGCGCTCACATGAATGAAACGGATCTAAAGGGAAACGAGGCCCGCCGGCGCCTGGGCTTTCTGTCGCTGGAGGAAACGGCCGCCCTCGGCCATCGCGGAATCCTGCTGCCGGATCCAGGCTCCGTTATGGTCTCACCCGGTGTTCAGCTCGAGGAGGACGTGGTGCTCTGGCCCAACGTCATCCTCCAGGCGTCCTCCAACGGGCACATCGCCATCGGCCGCGGAACCAACCTCTTCCCCGGGACCCGAATTGTCGCATCGAGTGGGTCGGTCATGATCGGCGCCGGTGCGGAGATCGGAGAGGAAGGCGGCTTCATGATCAAGGCGGGTGTCGGCGAGACCATCGGCATCGGTGACGGAGCCCGGCTTCTCGGCGGCGGATCACTCAGCCTGTCGAATCGAATTGGCCACGGCGCCCAGATCGTCGGCCCCATCCGCTGCCAGAACTGCACCTTGGGCGATGGCGGGACCTATCGTGATCCCGAACCGGATGAGCGGGGCGGCGTCCTGAAAGGCTCAGGCGTGGCACGCGGCCTCAAGGTCCCGCAGGGCCACGTGATCCAGGCCTTCGGCCTTTTCGCCGAGGCCGTCATGCGGCGGCAATCGTATTTCCATCCGAAGGGCTGATTTCAGGCGCCGGTTGTGCTCGGACCCATCGAGAGCTGCCCCTAAATCGTCACCAGCCTTGTGCCGGTGATCTCGATGGGAAAGGCTCCGAGCTTCACAGAAGCGGAATGGCCGGCACGAAGCCGGCCATGACCTTGAGGGTATCGAAGCAGCGAAGGCTTGGCCTTATTCCCCCGGCGTCCACGGCACGTAATCGCCCGTGGCGGCGGGGCGCTGTCCGGCTGAGAGGCTGGAGCCCTGCGGACGATAGGCCTGGGCGGTGCCGGTCATGTTGGGCACATAGGGCTTTTCCCAAGAGTGCGGCTGGTAGCTTTCCTCGCTCGGAGCCACGTCGCCGTTGTGGCACAGCCAGGCGCGCCAGCCGGGCGGCACCTTCGAGGCGTCGGCATAGCCGTTATAGATAACCCAGCGGCGCTCGGCGCCCACATTCGAATCGATGGCCTGGGGCTGCGTGTAACGGTAGTAGCGATTGCCGAACTCGTCCTCACCCACGAACTGCCCCTTGCGCCAGGTGAAGAAGCGCGTGCCGAGGGTCTGTCCGTTCCACCAGGTGAAGAATTGGGTCCAAAACTGTTTCATCGCTGCTGCCTAGGGGGAGCCAAAGTTGCGCGGAATATGGCGTCTGAGTTCGGAGAAGTCGAGCATAAAGATGCCCGACCGCATGTGAGAACCCTCTTGGCCATTTGACCCGACACAGGGTTCCGCTTTCCCATGAGCTCCGCAGCAGGACCCGGCCCGCCTGAGCCCGGCACCTGTTCTGAACCCCAGAAGGGCCGGTCGTGAGACCGGCCCTTCTTGGTGTCACATGTCGCTCGTCGATCAGATCAGGACGAAGTTGCCGGCCGTCAGCGCCAGACCAGGCGCCAGCTGCGCGAACTTCACCTCCGCCGCAGCCCCGGTGCCGTCCGCATCGTAGGACAGGGCGCCCGTCGCAGCATCGTAGACGATCTGTGCCCCAGCGGCATTGGCGCTCGCCCCCACCGCCAGCGACACCGACGCCCCGAAGCCGCCGAACACGCTCCGGCTCAGCCCGATCCAGTCCTCCGCCACCGCAAAGTCGGCGATCCGGTCGACGTTGTTCGTGCCGTTCAGCGCGCTCTCGAACACGAAGAGGTCGCGGCCGGCCTCGCCGTGCAGCACGTCGTTGCCGGCCCCGCCGACCACCCGGTCGTCGTCACTTCCGCCAAAGATGAAATCGTCGCCATTGCCGCCCTCGAGCCAATCATTGCCGATGTCGCCATACAGAATATCCTGTCCATCCGCCCCAGCCAGGATATCGTCGCCGTCCTGCCCGCTCAGCACGTTGTCTTCGAGGCTCCCGTAGACCGTGTCGTTGCCCGAGCCGCCTATCACGTTCTCGAAGCCGTCGATCCTGTCGCCTTCAGCCAAGCCATAGAAGGCCGAATTGGTTCTCACATCGAGATAGACACCGGAGTGGTCATCGCTGTAGCTCAGCGTGTCGGTGCCATCGCCGCCGTTGAGCGTGTCGGCACCTGCGCCGCCCTCGATAAGATCGTTGCCGGCCTCGCCATACAGGGTGTCGTTCCCATCTGCGCCGGCGATGATGTCATTTCCGCTTTGCCCGTTCAGCTTGTTGGAGTCATGGCTGCCATAGAGTGTATCGTTGCCCGAGCCGCCGATCACGTTCTCGAAGTTGCTGATGACATCGCCTGCCGCTTGCCCGGAGGTCGTGCCGGTGCGCAGATCGACGTAGACACTGCCTGATCTGATATAGTCGAGCGTATCGATGCCGTGGCCGCCATCAAGTGTGTCGGCACCCGCCCCGCCCCAAATGATGTCGTCGCCGTTGCCACCCCAGAGGGTGTCGTTACCGCCACCACCGTCGAGAGCGTCGTTCCCACCACCGCCGAACAATCCGTCGGAACCGCCTCTGCCGATGAGGTAGTCATCTCCGATTTCACCATAAAGATTGGCGCCTTGATCGCGGCTGACCAGCTGATCGCTGTAGATCGAACCTCTTACGCTTTCCACATCGACCAGCACATCGCCATAAGCTGCACCTCCGTTTTGATTGGTGGCAAGATCGACGGTGATGCCGTCCGAGGCTGAGAGGTAGGACACCGTATCCCACCCATCTCCACCGATGAGCATATCGCCATCCGCACCCCCATCCAGCCAATCGTTTTCACCACCACCATCAAGCGTATCCGCGCCCAAACCGCCGGAGAGGGTATCGTCGCTGTAACGACCTTCTAAGCGATTGTTGGCGGCATTGCCGGTGATAGTATCCTTGCGATCGCCACCAATGGCGTTTTCGATCAGCGAGCGAGGATCATTCTGATACTGAAGAGCGTTGAAGACATTGCCGCGGGCAAGATGGCCATCGCCGAGATAAGCAAGATCCGAACGAGAGAATAGCGACCATGATCCAGGTGTGAGATCGATGATCATCTCGTCATCGAATGTGCTGAAATCGTAGGTATCGATCCCACCGCCATCCCAGATCGTCAGGAAGATGTCGGACCCCTTCCCCACTTCAACACCATTCACGTATGCCGAGCCAGTATCGCTCCAGTTATAGACCGTATCGGTGTTGTTGGTATTGAAGTTGGCACCGTAGAGATGTTGCAGCGCTGCGATGTCGTACATCATGAGAGTCTGCGGCGTACTCTGGGCATCGAAATCATCCAGATCCTGATCGCCCACATAGGTCCTGTAGGTCATAACGGAAAACTCGATGGAGTCTCGCTCTGGAGTCAGCACGACAGGATTGCCGGTGTCGTCCTGCTCGTGGCCGTGCTTCAGCCCAAGAGCATGCCCGAGTTCGTGCATGATCGTGTAATAGCCGAAGCTTCCCAACTCAACATTCGTGATATCCTTGCTCAACCAGACATCGCCTGCGCGGCTGTCGCTAAATGTGGGGTCAGGATAATACCCCATTGATCTGCTCAGCAGCCTCGATTGGCCAATGGCAATGGTCTCGGGGCTGTTTCCGGTCGAATAAAGTGACAGGTTCGACACGGCCTCCACAGAACTAAGCGTCATGTAAGACGGGCCATTGGGCGCAGACGGCGCATCCCCCTCTAGAATATTTCGCACAGCCTGCTGGTGAGCACTTCCCACGGGCTGAAAGCCTTCGACAAAAGAAGGGGTCCTGTACCGGTAATCGGACAGGCTGTCCGCAAAGAAGTAGCCGATCACATTGGACGACCAGGAGTTCCCCGAAAGCAAGGCATTAACGTTTTTCTCTGGCATACGATTCCTCCCTCTTTTGGAATATGTTCTTATACATTATTTCAATTTGAGAGGCATGCAAATTCTCTTTTCCTGTAGTGGGCTTAGCTGCTGAGCTGTCGCCACTTTCCCTCGGAAGCCCCCTGAGCCGCGTAACATCTTCCCAAATACAGAAGGGCCGGTCTGGTGACCGGCCCTTCCACCTTGTTATTCAATCGCGTTCTGGGATCAGATCAGGACGAAGTTGCCCGACGTCAGCGCCAAGCCGGACGAAAGCTGGGCAAACTGCATCTGCGCCAGAGCGCCCGTGCCGTCCGCATCGTACGACAATGCTCCCGTCGCGTTGTTATAGACGATCTGCGCAGTGGCAGCATTGGCACCCGAGCCAACTGCCAGCGACACCGAGCTACCGATGCCGCCGAAGATGCTGCGGCTCAATGCAATGGTATCGTCCGATGCGCTGAAGTCATTGACTGGCCTGCCCCCTTTGAAGTGGTCCTCCCTGATGTATGGCTTTTTGCCATTTGGAGGACGAGAGAATGCCCAGGAAGAGACACACGGCTGAAGAGATTGTCGCGAAGTTGCGGCAGGTTGATGTGCTGACGGCGCAAGGCCGTTCAGT
>NZ_JBFRGW010000071.1:0-8317 GCF_052115545.1 Microvirga sp. 2MCAF35 | reverse complement strand
GCCTCGTTGAAGTCCGTGACGTAGACCTTGATCTCCTGCTCGGCCGAGGACAGGGCCGGGGTGGCGTTGTCGGTGGCAATCACCTTCAGGCGGTAGAACTTGCCGATCGCATCCTGCTCGAGGCCCGCGCCCGGCGTCGTGGTGACCGCATCTTCGTAGTTGAGGGCCGTCTTCACCTTGACCTGGTTGCCCACGATCTCAAAGTGGCCGGCACCGTTGAAGCCGGTGGCGAAGGAGTAGCTGATGCTCGCCGCCGGGGTCGAGTCATCCTGAGCCGTCAGCGTGCCCACCGCCTGACCGACACCCAGGTTCTCCACCACCGTATCCGTCAGACCGTTGTCCAGCTCGATCGTGTGCGGCGGTGTGTTGTCGGGACCTTCGTTGACGATGTCCTTCAAGATGGTGTCAAAAACCAGCTGATCAGTCAGGTTAGTAGAGCTGACAGGACCAGTGTAGAATTTGAACGTGATCTGGCTATGGATGGCGCCACCGAGTTCCGGGAAGTCAGGGTTGTACCCAAAATTCTGGTCCTCATAATCCATGAGGGTTGTACCGCCGCTCTTCACGCGAATGAACCAGCCGCTTTGGGTCACTCCATCGTCGTCGGTGAAGGTACCGTTCCAGAGTTCGTAACGGTTGGCATAAAGGTTGGCAGGTTCGACCACGAGGTTCATGGTGGCCGGATTGCCCGCAAAGCCCGTAACTTTTCCGACAATCGTTCCGCTTGCAACGTTCTCGTTCATGAGAATCTGAGAGCTGCCAGGCTGAGTGTTCGCCTGAGCGCCGCCGTTGTGCTTAACCGCTGTGATAGTAAGACTGGCCATGATCTGCCCCTTAGATGAAATGATATTAGGTTTCGATTACCAAAGGTACGCTCCCTTGGCAAGGTGACCAAGGGAGCGATTTGTTACGGAACGAGGAAGAAGTCGTCGGCCTGGAGTAACGGGCGCACGCCGCCTACGGCACCAACGCGGGCGAACAGGATGCTGGCCCCGCCATTGCCGTTCGGGTCGTAGTAGAGGCCACCATCCGTAGTGTTGTAGATGATGCGATCATCCGCATCCTGCGACGTGCCCGTGGTGTTCACCACGAAGGCTCCGGCGGCGAGCACCGTGTTGGCCGTGCCCGCCTGCGCGAAGATCGAGAGATCGAGGTGGATCTTGTCGCCCTCGTCACGCTTGAAGTCCGCGATCAGGTCCACGTTCCGCCCAGCCGCTGACGTGTTCAGCTGCGAGTCGAACAGGAACACGTCCGCTCCTCCCTCGCCGGTCAGCGAGTCGATGCCGCCGCCGCCGCTCAGGATGTCGTTGCCGCCATGGCCATTCAAGCGATCGCTGCCGATGCCGCCCCGCAGGATGTTGGCACCATCCGTGCCTTCGGCGGTTTCGACCAGCAGGTTCTCCACGCCGAGCGTGATCAGTTGGCGCACGGCCGGGTTGACGCCGTCGCTCACATCCACCGTGAACGAGATCTCGCCGGTTGCCAGCTGCTCGAAGTCGATCTTGCTGGGGTCCAGAACCTGGATTTCCCGCCCGACCAGGGTGAACGCCCCACCGCCATTCTCCACCAGGGTGTAGGTCAGCGTGTCGGGGCTCTCGTCCTGGGCCGAGAGCAAGCCAACCGTTTGGCCCACCCCAAGATGCTCGCGCACAAACGCTGCAGAAAGAACAATGTTCGACGGAGCCTCGTCCCCACCGCCATTGTCTTCAACCGCCTCGGACACCACACTGATGTTGGTGTTGTGAGCTACCGTGTTGCCGTCGCTCACGGTGATGGTGAAGTTCGTGGTCACCAGTGAGCCGAGGGGATCGTTCGGGCGGTCGGCGGAGTGGAACTGGAGATTCCGCACTGCGTTCTGCACATCCTCTATCGATCCCGTGACCGTATAGACACCGGTCAACTCATCGTAGGTGCCGATCTCGTAGTTCTCGAAGAAGCCTTCGCTGGCCGAGTCGAGAGCGATCGTCACCGTGATGGAGGCGCTGTCCGGATCCCAGAAGGTCACGTTCCCGAAGGGCAAGACCGCTCCGTCGTCGCCGATGTTGAACGAAACCGGATCGTTCACCCCACGGATCTCGGGCGAGACGTCCGAAGGGTCGACCACATGCGTGATGGCGATGTGGATCGTGCTCTCGGTGAAGGCGCCATGGCTGTCCACCGCCCGCACCAGATAAGGAAGATCGGGGGTTGCCTGATCCACATCGGCGTTGAGCACCTTCACGACGCCGTTCACGATCTGGAACCGGTTATCCTCGCTCACCGCATGCAGGGCGTTGTCGTACCAGAAGCCGACGGTGACTGTGTCCTCCAAATCATTGTCGGACACAGTCAGTTCACCCACTTCGAAGCCGGCCGCAACCGTCTCGTCGATCGTCTTCAATGCCGCGCCGTCCAGCCATGTGGGAGCGTCCGGGGCGTGGTTCACATTGTCCGGCGAGCCGCCATCGGTCGTGTTCACCGTGGCCGTCGTGCTGAACGGACCGTGGTACAGATCCTGGACCGTGATCGTGAAGACGGTCGGACCGATCTTGTCATGCGCAGGGTCGTAGCTGAGGGCCTGCAAGACACCATCGAGATCATCAGCCTTGCCGGTGAAGGTGAGGGTGATGGTGTTGCCCGACGTCGTCACATGGACCTGGGCCGGATCATAACCCGTCAGGCTTCCCAAGCTGCCATCGAAGGAGATCTTGACCGTCAGGTCATCGTTGTCGGTGTCCGTCAGATCGAGGCCACGGAACGGCAGGACGGCAAGGCCGTCGTCGGTAGCCGGCGTCTCCTGTGTTCCCTCCATGAACGTCGCAGTCGGCGCCGCGTTGTCCGCACCGTCCGTGCCATGGGTCGTGTGCACCGTCACCTGGGCCGGAACCGGCGGGTTCATGGCATCCTGAACCGAGATGTCGAAGATCGTGTCCAGGCTGTCCGCATCCGGTGCCAACGGGTTGGGATCGAAGGACAGACCGTGCAGGAACGCGTCCAAATTGTCGGCCGTATCCATGATAATGTAGGTACGGATGCCGTCCACGAGCGACGTGATGATTTGCCGTGAGCCGAAGCCGGAGAGTTGACCGGCCGCTTCGCTGAACCTGATGGTCAGGATGAGCTGATCATTCTCGTTGTCCGAGATATCGACGCCACGGAACAGGTAGACGGCGGAGCCATCATCCGTCGCCGGTGTCGTCTGCGTATCCGGAGCGAACTCGATCGTGGGTGCCTCGTTCGTAAGACCTTCCCCGCCTTCAGCCGTCTGGACGACCACTTCGCGACTCACGGGACCATGGGTGGAGTCCTGGACCGTGATCGTGAAGTGCGTCTCGTTTGCTGCATCGTCATTCGGATTGAAGGAAAGCCCATGCAGGATCGCATCCAGATCGTCGGCCCTGCCGGTCAGCACGTAGGTCCGGATCCCGTTCATTTGCGTCCACGTGCCTGGCAGGCCCGCCCCGCTCAGCTCGCCCTCGTTCATCTCGAACGAGATCGTCAGCGTCAGCAGGTCGTTGTCCGCATCCGAGATGTCGACACCCCGGAACGGGAAGACCGCAGGACCGTCGCTCCAGGCAGGCGTGGTTTCCGTGCCCGGGATGACATCGATTACGGGTTCCATGTTGCCGCTATCGTCGCCGTTGACCGTATGCACTACCACCTGGCTGGAGACAGGCAGGTGAGCGGCGTCGTTCACGCTGATCGTGAACACGGTGTCGAACGGCGCGTTGTCAGCCGAGCCGTTCTGCGGGTTGAAGGTCAGCTGATGCAGGATCGCGTCCAGAACATCCGCCTTGCCCTCGAACCTGAAGGTGACGGTGCCGTCCGGATTTTGGGTGTCCTCCACCGAGCCCGCCCCCTGAAGCTGATCGGCCGTTCCAAGGAATGTGATCGTCAGTACCAGATCGTCATCCTCGGCATCTGAGATGTCTACGCCGCGGAACGGATAGACGGCCAAACCGTCGTCCGTCGCATTGGTCGTTCTCGTATCCTCTGCGATGAACAGAACAGGACGGATATTGGCGCTCGACTCCGTCACCACCGTCACGGTATCCGGCGCGTTGACGACCGCATGGAGGTTATCCGTGAGGGTAAAGGTGAACGTGGTCGTGATCATTCCGTCGATAGCGGAATCGTCGAACGCGTCGAAGGTGACGCCGCCGAGGAAGGCCTGAAGAGCCGCCTTCTTCCCGACGAAGGTATACGTCACGTAGCCATCGGCATCGGGATTGCCGTGGGAGACCATGACGATCTCGGGAATGGAGTCGACGTTCCCGAGGGTTCCGTTCGGGGCGTTGAACTTCACCTGCAGGGTCAGTTCGTCGTTCTCGCTGTCGCCCAGCTCGAGACCGATGAAGGGGTTCACCACACCGGCAGGACCCTCGCCATTATCCTGGACAACGAAGAGATGATCTTCCGCGTCGGGAATCGTCAGCGTCGGCGCGTCGTTGGCCGGCGTGTCAATGACAGTGACGGTTTGCGGCTGAGATGACACGTCGCCAGCGTCGACGACGACGACAGTGAACTCGGTCATCCGATCATCCGAGCCCTCATACTGATCACTCGGGTTGAAGGTCAGCTGATGGACGAGCTGGTTGACCCAAGCGACCGTTCCCTTGACCGTGAAGGTATTGGGATCGTTCACCGGATCATAGAAGTAATCGGTTCCCAGAATTCCCTCGGCACTGGTGATGGCGCCATGGCTGCCGTCGAAGGTGATAATGATCGTGATTTCATCATTCGGCCCGGCATCGTCATCCTCGAAGGTGAGGTTCTGGAACGGTTCAACGGTTCCCGTGTCGGGAATGGTCCAGTCGGTGTCGCCGTTGACGATGATCTCGGGCGCGATGTTCAGATCTGAAGAATCGGCGATATGGATGACGATCGTTGCCGTGGACGTGGCTCCGCGAGCATCGGTGAGGATGATTTCGTATGTCCGTTCCTCACCGCCAGGAGCGACTTGGATTGCGTCATGGTTCTCGACGATGAGCTTGATGCCGAGAGTGCTGTTGCCGACGATGCGGAAGGCGCCGTCGCCGCTCACTGCCCCCGTGGTGAAACGGATCGAGAAGCCATCACCCTCGAAATCCTGTGCGAACAGATCCGTGACCTCATCGCCGGTCTGGTAGCCCTCATGGATCTCGGTGATTGGCACCTGCTGCAAGACAGGACCTTCGTTCACATCGGTGACGTTGATCCTCAGTGCGCTGACTTCACCCAGTTCACCCGTGGTGGGATCTATCGCACGGACATAGACCGTATAGTACTTCTGTCCTTGCGGCAGGTCTTCGTAATTGAGCGACATTCCGTCCGCGACCTTCAACTGCCTGCCGAAGATTTGGAAAAGCCCATTCGGATTTGCATCTGCGCCATGATCCGGGTCGAATACAAAGTCCCATACATTTTCTTCATCTAGATCAGCTGCATATAAATGATTGATATCTCTTGCATCCTCCCGAACGGTCGTTGCAAAGCCCCCAGTCGAAAACGTGGGCTGCATCGGAGCGTATTCGACATCAAGGATTTCGATGCGAATGGTCGAGATCTTCTCGGACGCGCCACTGCCGTTGATGGCGTCGGTTTCGAAAGCCCGCACCTTGAGGTCGACCCATTTGTTACCGCCCCCATCGACGAAGAAGCCATCCGTGCCGTCGTCGGGGATATGCTTGTAGAGAAGCTCGTCCGACATCTTGATGCGCCCGAACGTGTTCCCGTTCGCGTCCGTCAGCGTTTCGATGTAGAAATAGCCGCCACCACCGTCTATGAGATCGTAACGGAGCGGTCCGCCGATTCCATCGTCGGTCGAGCGGACATCGACAACCAGGTCCGAGAGTTGCCTATCGTAGACAACGGGCAGGCCGCCGATGATCGTCGGCGCGCTGGCGCTGTAGTTGAGGACGATTCCGTCACCGAGGACCTTGTTCTCGATACTATCCAGCTTGCGCGCATCGTAATACTGCACCGACACATAGGCTGTGTCGATGCCTTCGTTCACGCCGTTGTACTCTCGCGTGTCATCCCTCAGGTCGTCGACATAATAGGTGTCGTCGCTCCTCGCGCCGATCATCGTGTCCGCGCCGGCACCGCCCCTGAACGTGTTCCTTCCATCATGGCCGACGAGGAGGTTGTTGGCGGCGTTACCGGTGACTTCAACATCTCCTGCCCCGAAGATCGTGATGTTCTCGACATTGGCAAGGTTCGCGATGCTGAAGGAAACAGTGGTCGCGATCGAGTCGGTTCCTCCTCCTGCGTGCTCGATGATCGTATCCTGGCTGTCGGCCCAATACACGTCGTCGCCGACACCACCCTCCAGCCAATCGCCTTCCGCGTCGCCGATGAGCGTATCGTTTCCGATCCCGCCGTAGAGCTCATCGGAACCGCCTCCGCCCCAGATCTTGTCGTTGCCTTTCCCGCCGGACAGTTTGTCGGTAGCAGCGCCGCCATAGAAAGTGTCGTTGTAATCCGTTCCCTCAAAGAAATCTATGCCGCTAAACTGGTCTTGGGCACCATCGAATTTCGTGGTCACCGATGTATTCAAATCGATGGTGACGGATCCGCCGAGATTCCGATAGGTGAGCGTGTCGCGGTTGTCGCTGCTCGATCCGACAATGCTGTCCCAGCCACCCGATCCGTAGAGCTGATTTGTACCAATGCCACCTATAAGAGTATCGTCGCCTGCTCCACCATAGATCGCGTCGTTTCCTACACCTCCGTCCATGTAACTTCCGATCGCATTGGCACGGATAGTATCGGCTCCCGCCCCGGTCGTCACGCGGCTGACGTTGATCAACCTATCGACTTCAGAACCCAACGTGCCGGTGCCAGCCGCAAGATCGATGACCCAGTCACCGTTAGGATTTCCCTGCCCATTAAGAGTGCTCTCCAAATCATAACGGACATGACCACCTATCAGGGTGTCGTTACCGCTATCGCCAATCAGGCTATCAAAACGAGCTCCCACAAGGACATCATTCCCCCCACGTCCCTCCAAGCGATCCGGGGCGCCGTCATCGTTCCCTGAACTATCGAAGGCGTACAAAACGTCATTGGCTCTGCTCCCCCTCAGACTATCAGCGCCCGCGCCTCCGTAGATGGTTATATCGCCCCTGTTTTCCCCGGCTTCGATGTCGTCGTCTCCGCGCTGTCCATCGACAACCATTTCGTCGCCGAGGCGGTAAATCCGTATGAAGTCCGAGTTTTGAGATCCGAGAATGATTTTGAAGGCGTCTGTTATGGGCCCCGCACTAAGGAACTTATCCCCATCCCCCCAAGTATCATAAGCCGTGTTGTAAGTAACTTGTCTATTGTCCGGCCCCATAACCGCCGTGCCACCCCCTGACCCGTAAGTATAGTAAAGGTAAATGCCAAACGACCCTGTCTCTGGGCTGTAATCGAGAATATTATTTGAATCACTGACATTAATCGTATCTGCGCCGGACCATCCCGTAATCCTGTCGCTGCCCGCATCGCCATAGATCTGATCGCTACCCTGCGTTCCGATGATCGTGTCGTCACCATCGTTGCCGTGGAATACATATGAATCACTGCCGGGAGGGGTATTGCGATAATCGAGGTAGTCGTTACCCGGACCTCCATTGACATTCCGAGTTGCGAGCGTTCCGAAATCTCCAGCGGCAGACTGCGACGGCTCGGCACCCGATGCCAGTGAGGAAGTCGAAGCGTTCGTCTCACCGGAAGCCGAAGAAGCATCGGCCTTGGACAGGAAGGTCATCTCCGGAGCGGCATCCGCCACGCCCACCTTGGAGGCCTCATCGACGACAGAGGCGTCGGACGATGTCGGCGCGACATCCGCCACGATGGACCGCCGCCCGTCCAGCTCGTCCGTCAGAAAGTCGAGGACTGGTACCGCAGCCTCCGCCTGCCCCACATCGCCCGGCAACGCTTCATCAAGCACATTGCCGACATTGATTGGTTCGCCGGTGACCTGGTCGAAAACGGGCTTATTCATGGTGACGTCCCCTTCTGTCCTCTTGCAGACGCCTCATCCCCGGGGAATTCAGGCGAATGTTACACTGTTATGGACATCTAAGGACAAACGAACCTGGCTGACAGCTCTCCAATCATAGAGGTGCCTCTAGGGAAGTCCTGAACCGGGATTATTTTCTGAAGCTAAACGCTCGTCCGGTTCTACAGTGGAACCTCGTCATTCCGATAAGGAAGATGAGCATCTGGCCTGCCCCCTTTGAAGTGGTCCTCCCTGATGTATGGCTTTTTGCCATTTGGAGGACGAGAGAATGCCCAGGAAGAGACACACGGCTGAAGAGATTGTCGCGAAGTTGCGGCAGGTTGATGTGCTGACGGCGCAAGGCCGCTCAGT
>NZ_JBFRGW010000070.1:0-9039 GCF_052115545.1 Microvirga sp. 2MCAF35 | reverse complement strand
GACCATCCCGAATCCGTCCGAAGCAGCGTCCGACCGGGCTCTGGCTGCGCGGAACAGTCTGGCAATTTCGGGCACGAGTGCCTTCAAGCGTTGCGCGGACCATCGGCAAGACGGTGGTCAGCCAATCTCTCCGTACGTCTTCGTACTCGCCATCGCTCATCTAATCTGCGACAGAGAAGACTCGAACCTCGTCGGATATTCCCTTCAAGGAACGCGCCCCCTCGTCAACAAAGCGCAGCCCAGAGCCCGCAACAAGATCGCGGACGGTGCTCGATACAAGCACCTGACCACCCTGAGCTTGAGCCGAGATACGGGCTGCGATGTGAACGGCAATTCCAGCGATGTCGGTTCCCTTCAGTTCAATCTCGCCCGTGTGCAGGCCGCAGCGGACTTGCAGGTCAAGGGAGCGTGCCCCCGCGACGATAGCTGCCGCGCATCGAACCGCCCGCGCAGGTCCATCGAAGGTGGCGAGAAATCCGTCTCCGAGCGCTTTCACCTCCCGCCCTCGCAATTGGGAAATTTCCCGGCGAACGAGGTCATCGTGCTGGTCCAGCAACGCGCGCCAGCGGCGATCACCGAGGTCCGATGCCCGCTTGGTTGAGTCCACGATGTCCGTGAGCAACACTGTCGCCAGGACGCGATCCGGCTCCGCATCAGGCCGAGAACCGGTCACGAATTCCTCTATTTCGTCGGCGAGATCGCTCGCGTTCTCGCCCACGTAGGGGAGGTGATCCGCGCCTGCGAATTCCGCCAGCCGAGCATTCGGGATGTGCTGGGCCAAGTAGCGGCCCTCCTCGATTCCTACTGCGGCGTCGTCTGTCCTATGGATCACCAGTGTCGGAACGCGGATCGCGCTCAACACACCGGAAATGTCGATCTCTTGGTTCATTCGCATGAGGGCTTTGGCGGCAGCGGGTGTTGCGCCCACGCGCTCGTGGCGAGCCCAAATCTTCTTAAAACCAGCATCGTCACCCATCGACGGAGCATATTTCCGCACGCTCTCGCCTGTGCCCCATTTCTCCTCGACGTACTGATAGAATGCGGCCAGCTTCTCTTCAGTCGGATACCAGCCAGAGAACTTCGCGAACGCGCCATAGAGGATCAGGGAGACACAGCGGTCGGGATGGCTCGCCGCGAAAAGCGTAGCAAGCGATCCCCCTTCTGAGATGCCAAGCAGAACTGCGCGCTCGGACTGAGCCGCGTCCATGACCGCTCTGGCGTCATCCATTCGGTCGTCCAAGCTCGGTGCGGCCTCCACTCGATCCGAGAGCCCTGTTCCTCGCTTATCAAACGCGATTACACGGGCAAATCGACCCAGCCGCTCCAGCCAGCGTGCTGCGCTCGGATTATCCCAAGTCTCCTCCACGTTGGAGATGAACCCTGGCACAAGCACGAGATCGACTGATCCGGTGCCAAAAACCTGATAGGCGATGTGAAGATCGCCACTCTTCGCATAGCGGGTCTCGGGCTGCATTGCACGATCCTGCGAACACGGGGGGCAGAGCCAATGCCGAAAACAGTTGAGTGCTCAAACCGCCGGGATGCCAAGGAGGCTGAAACGGCGATGTGGGCCACAACCACTCGGCGTCAGTATAGTCACGATCTCCTGCTCTACAAAGCCGATCCGACCCATTCCACATGGGTCCGGATCGAGTCGGTCTTCCAAGTGGACTGAAGCGAACAACAAGGGTGCTCATGGCCCTGTCGCGGCATAGCTGTGCGACCGCAGGACATGAGGCACGGTGCTCATGAGCAGGACTGCGCCCAGCCTAATCGGGTGGCGCTCCTATCGGACCCTGAAGACTGCCCGCCACAACTGGGTGAGTACAATGATGTTCATCGGCGGATTAGATGCCTGATCCCGATCCAAGCTCAACCTGATGGAGGCGAATCGGTCGGAGCCAGCCGGGACAGATGGCCAAGCGCCTCTGCTCCAAGCTGCCGCGTCAGGTCGCCAGCGGGAATGGCTCGACCAAATGCGGCAGCCTGTCCAGACCACAAGGGAGAGAAGTCGCCTGATCCTGCGGTTTCCGCTTTGGCTCGCAGCGGGGCTAACGCTCCAGCCGCAAGAGGGAACTCTGGTGCGAGGTCCGACATCGGACCAACCTCTCGGACAATTCGGTTGACGATTCCACGAGCGGGCCGACCGGTGAACACGTTCGTGAGAACCGTGTCGTTATCTTTCGCTTTCTTGAGAGCCTCTCGGTGGAGTGAACTGACCTTCGCTTCAGGGCAGAACAGGTAAGCCGTCCCGATCTGAACCGCCGAGGCTCCAAGGGCGAAAGCGGCAACAATGCCGCGCGCATCGGCGATGCCACCAGCGGCGATCACCGGCACCTTCACAGCATCCACAACCTGCGGCACCAACGCCATAGTGCCTGCCTGCGTGGAGATGTCGTTGTTCAGGAAGACACCTCGATGCCCACCGGCCTCGTAGCCTTGGGCGATGATGGCATCGCACCCCTGATCCTCTAGCCATCGCGCCTCATCCACTGTGGTGGCCGACGAGATAATCTTTGCGCCCATAGCCCTGACCCGTTCCAACAGGGCTCGCTCAGGCAGGCCGAAATGGAAGCTGACGACCTCGGGCCTGAACCCCTCCACAAGGTCACACATGGCGCTGTCGAACGGAGCACGAGCCGGTGCCGGAAAAGGCGCTTGTGGATCAAGTCCGAGTTCGATGTAGTAGCTCTCAAGCCGCTGCTTCCAGACGTTCTCTCGCGCCGGATCAGCCTGTGGAGGCTGGTGACAGAAGAAGTTGAGGTTGATGGGTCCGGAGGTTCTCTGACGGATAATCCCAAGCTCGTTCCGCATCTGCTCCGGGCTCAGCATCGCGCAGGGCAGAGAGCCTAGTCCTCCTGTCTCGGAAACGGCGATCACCATCTCGGACCCGACCGAACCGGCCATGGGAGCCTGGATGATCGGCAACTCAATCTCGAAGAGGTCCTGAATGCGCTGATCCGGCCACATGATCTGTTCCTCGTCGTTAAGACTGTTCCCATCATCCTTATAGCGCCATGGCTCTCAGGTGGAGAGGGGCCTCTCGCTTTCAGTGGGTGGCTCCCGTTCGCACCGGCACCTTGACCTTGAACTCGACCACCGCATTGAAGAGGGCGGTCTTCCTGAATACGGAGGGGCGCATCCAGTCGGCCTGGACCCCATCATCTCGGCGGGCCATCTCCATCAGCCCCAACCACGTGAGCGGGCGGAGTACGCGGCTCCTCATGGCAGGCCCTGAAAAGTCCCTAACTGTATGGTCGAGACGCTCGTCCCGGACCGTGCAGACTTGGGCGAGCATGTCGGCATCCAACCAGTTGTTGGCGGCCACTGATAAACACCAGAGCACAATGCCGATATGGTCCTGCGGCCAATGCTCGACTGGGAACCGGTCGAAGTAGCTGAGGCTGACCCGCCACAGGGTCGCCTCGAACAAGAGTGCAAAGAGATCGGCGGATGCGTTAGGGTCCAGAAGGGCTTGAGCCTTCTTGGTGGCGATCAGCATCTTTCCGCGACGGCGCAGCAGGCCCGCCACTTGGAGCGCGATGCGAGTGATGTGAACCGGCAGGGCATCGGCCTCGTTCAGCACCTGATTGACGGCGAGGACTTCATTCTTAGCGTAGTCGGGCCAGTCGATCAGATCAAAGAGTGCTCGCGTATCGGCCCGTGACAGGGCACCGGCTGCGGTCAGGGGCAAGCCGCCTTGTGCGATAGCCCGTTCCGTCACCTGATGGGCTGCCCTGACCAGCGGGACAGCGCTGATCTCTTGCAACACTCGATTCGGAGCAAGGAAGATGCCTTCGGGAAGGCCGCGCCTTGGTGTCTCCACCAGAGCATGAAGGCTCTCTTGATCCAGAAGCTGCCAAGCGGGAATGAGGCGAGTTTCCGCTGTCATGGGTGGCGCTCGCAATTGTTCCAATCGTCGATCCCGCAATGACCCGGCTGCACTCTGTTCCTGCGCCACCTGCGGCCACTCAGTGTGATCTATTCACTTACTGTATCCCACCCTGTGGCTGGGAAAGAAAAAGGGCGGCTCCGGAGCCGCCCGATTGCGAGGCAATCAAGCCGCCTGAGGGCGTTTGGTGATGTGAGCGCGGTACGCTGCGGCTGACTTCATTGGAATGGTGCCTGCTTCGGTGAGCTTCGTGATCTCGAACCTGACCCGTCGTGCGCTTTTTTAGCCGTTGGTAACGCTTCTCAGTCAATGATGCGGGCGAGGAGGACGACGATCATCGCCCCTATGGTTGCAGTCGCAATGCGGCTGGCTGTCTGATTGCGAATGCCGAGATCAATGCCGAGGCGCTCCAGAAGAAATCCGCCGATGAGTGATCCAGCAAGTCCCGTGACCACGTAATGAATTAGACCAGAGCCGCCGACAAGCCAGCTTGCCAGCCAGCCTGCCACGATACCGACCCCGGCCTGGGCGGCGATGGCTCGCTTGTCCAGCGCACGAAGTGCCTCTCGGTCCACGCTGATGCGGATCGGTAGCCGAGCGCCGGTTGGCTCAGATGCTTTACGCTTGCCTCGCGTCCCGCCTGGGTTGCGGTTTGATGTTTTCGCCATGCCTTCGATATGGGAGGCAGCGGAGAAACCGTCCAGCAGCCAAGTCAGGAGAAGAGAAGGTCTGCCTACGTTTTCGATCATCAGGACAGCGAGGGCTGTAAGGCTCGGAGACTTGCCCCAGCACTGATCCCGTTCGGCGTCTGAACTTTCGCTCCAACCTTCAGCCTTGCGTTCTCGGCCCGGAGCGCATCAAGCTTCTCGACTTGCTCATGGTTGGCACGAGTCAGTTCCCTGATCTCGCCCTTTAGGTCCGCGATCTCAGTTTTGAGGTCCTCGCGCTCGGCAGCAAGGCTGTCGTCGTGCTTGATTTGCCCCTGTAGCTCACGAATCTGCTGCTTCTGATTTATGGCCTTCTCATGCAGCTTCCTGATCTGCTGCTGAGCTTTCACGAGCAGCCGCTTCACGTCCTTTAGCTGTTGCTCTGGCTCACTCATCATGGTGAGCTTTCGGTCTGATCCGGTGCGAATCATGAATTAGTGGACCTCTCTTGATCTCTGCCTCGAAAAGAACAAACATAGAACATACGTCAGGGTCAAGTGACGCTTTGACCTTCTGTCCTCTCCCCTGATCTTGTTGAGAGCCGACCGCAAGGCCGGTACCGGTAGTCTCGGATGAAGGACTGCGAGCGAAGGAGCATCACCTCGTCAGCAGCACCATCGAGCGATAAAGTCGAAGAGGCTGGGTATTCCACCCAGCAGGCACCATGAATCAGATGTTCCGACCCACACAGGCCGATCAACGACCTGCCTTGGAGACCCTCGCGGGCTCGGTCGAACGCGTCACCTTCCACAATGCGGACAATGGCTTTGCCGTCCTGAAGGTGCATACGCGGGGCAAGCGTGACCTTGTGACGGTTGTTGGTCATACGCCTGCGGTTTCTGCCGGGGAATGGATCACCGCCAGCGGGCTATGGCTGAGCGACCGAACGCATGGCCTCCAATTTAAGGCTGAGGTGCTCAAGACCACGCCGCCGACTGGAGCCGAGGGGATCGAGAAGTATCTTGCCTCAGGCCAGATGCGCGGCATTGGCCCTGCGATGGCCAAGCGGATCGTGTCAGCCTTTGGCGTGGACACCTTCGAGATCATCGAGGCCGCGCCTGAGCGCCTTACCGAGGTTTCTGGGATCGGCCCCATGCGAGCCTCCCGCATCGTGGCGGGCTGGGCTGAGCAGAAGGCAGTGCGGGAGATCATGATCTTCTTGCATGCCCATGGCGTCGGAACAGCACGAGCCGTGCGTATCTTCAAAACCTATGGCTATGAGTCCATCCAGGTCATGACCGAGGACCCATACCGGTTGGCCAAGGATGTGCGCGGGATTGGCTTCAAGACCGCTGATGCGATTGCTGCCAAGCTCGGCATGGAAAAGACCGCCCCGCAACGTATTCGTGCAGGTATCTCGTTCGCGCTCCAAACAGCGACGGATGAGGGGCACTGTGCCTTGCCGGTCGAGGCGCTCGTCCGCTTGGCCGAGCAACTGCTTGAGGTGGACGCGGCCTTGATCCACACGGCGATCTCGGAAGAACTTGCCAAAGGGGAGGTCGTCTCAGACACCATCGGGGACGCGACCTGCCTCTTTCTCAAGGGGCTCTATCTGTCCGAGCAAGCCATTGCGTCCCGGCTGATGGAACGAGCGTCCGGCTCACTGCCCTGGCCCGAGATCGACATCGACAAAGCGATCCCATGGGTGGAGAGCCGCACAGGCAAAACCCTGGCGACCTCGCAGCGTGAGGCGCTGAAGCTGGTGCTCGGGTCCAAAGTGGCTGTTGTGACGGGTGGCCCAGGCGTTGGTAAGACGACCCTCCTCGACACTATTCTGCGAGTGTTGGTCGCCAAAGGTGTCCAGGTTGCCCTGGCAGCACCCACAGGACGCGCGGCCAAGCGAATGACCGAGCAGACTGGGATCGAAGCCAAGACCATTCACCGACTCCTGGAGATCGACCCGAAGCACGGCGGTTTCTCGAAGAACGAGGAGAACCCACTCGACTGCGACCTGCTCGTAGTGGACGAGACCTCAATGGTCGATGTGCCTCTGATGAATGCCCTGACCAAGGCCATTCCGTCCCATGCGGGCCTGCTGTTAGTAGGGGATGTGGACCAGTTGCCATCGGTCGGATCGGGACAGGTGCTGGCGGACATCATCGCCTCGGAACGCATCCCAGTGGCTCGACTGACCGAGGTGTTCCGGCAGGCAGCGGAGAGCCGGATTGTGGTGAACGCCCACCGGATCAACAAGGGCCAGATGCCTGAGCCACCAAAGCCTGGAGAAGAGAGCGACTTCTACTTCGTCGAAATCGCCGATCCCGAGGAGGGCGTGCCGAAAATCATCCAGATGATCAAGGAACGCATGCCGCGCCGATTCGGGCTCGATCCCATGAAGGATGTTCAGGTGCTCTGCCCTATGAACCGAGGGGTGCTTGGAGCCCGCAATCTCAACATTCAGTTGCAGGAAGTCCTCAACCCTAACCCTCCATCCAAGGTCGAGCGGTTCGGCTGGCGTTTTTCGCCGAGTGATCGGGTGATGGAGACCCAGAACGACTACGACCGGGAGGTGTTCAATGGAGACCTCGGCACGGTGGTGCGGATCGACGACGAGGAAGGGGCACTCATTGCCTCGTTCGATGGGCGGGAGGTCTCCTATCCGTTCGGTGAACTCGACACGCTGGTGCCGGCCTACGCCACCACCATCCACAAATCCCAGGGGTCAGAGTATCCCGCCGTGATCATCCCGGTCGTGACGCAGCACTTCACGATGTTGGCTCGCAATCTGCTCTACACGGGCGTGACACGCGGCAAACGCCTTGTGGTGCTGGTGGGTCAAAAGAAAGCTGTAGCTATGGCGGTGAGGGGAGGGCAGATGAAGCGGCGCTGGACGAAACTGCGGGAGTGGTTGGTAGTCGCCTGAAGGTTTCCACAAGGCGAACTCTTCCCTCACCGTGCCCAATCAACTGTGATCTTCCCGGTGCAAAAGATGCCTCCAGTCGAGGCCCGGATAATGCACCTTAGCAATTGCTTCTGCGAGCGTGCTAATCTTAAAACCTCCACCGTAGTTCTCCGCCGTTGCTGACTCGCCATTTGGGCTGTCACCGGACCATCCACCCAGTGCATACGCAATTTCTTTCGCCGTCTTGGCATCTCGTAACGCATCGCGGAAGTTGTGCCGGAAGGAATGGAATGAGGTTCGCGATGCTTTGGCCCCTGTCTTTTCCAGGAAATTTGCGAACCACTTCGAGAAGGTGTCGGAGTAGTAGCCTGTGCAAGCAATAGGTAGCTCAGGAAAAAGCTTAGTATCCCGGCTGACCCGACGCGATTGGACGTAATCTACGAAACCCAAATCAACAAGGATGGGGTGTATTGGCACTGCTCGTTCAGCATTCTCTGTCTTGAGGCGCTTGTCTGTTGTGCGATCCGGCCCGCCAGCCGTAACAATAAAGCAATCGATCCCATCAATCAGTCGCACGTCAGCGACATCAAGTTGGCATATCTCGTTGAGGCGCATTCCCGAGAACAATCCAATGAGCGGCACCCAGAATCGCCCTCTTCGGGGGTAGTTGGCTCCAGGTCGTGCGTAGCCCGGTCCGTCATCCTGGCACCCCCGATAGAGCGGCGCGTTAAAGATCAGCCTCAACTGCTCCGATGAGAACGGGTAACGCTTGTCCTTGCGACGAACTCTGTCGATCACTTTCAGACCGCGTGCCGGATTACGATCAATGTATCCCTCGTTTACCGCCCAGTTCATGAGGGCCGAGAGTTTTTGGATGTGCCCATTGATGGTCAATGCGCTCATCGGAGCCAGACCTTCGGCCTTCGCCCTCTTGGCCGCGTCCCGGCCAGTAAGCCCTGGGTATCGTTTAGTCGAGTTGGGTGCGAGATAACGCAGGGTATCGAGCACATCACGGCAGACCTCCCGAGTGACTGCCTTAACAGGCATCTCGGGGCTGATCAGTTCAATGAGGCGACCGTAAGCCGACCGATAAGCGAGGAGCGTCTTGGTGGATCGAACTACAGCGGGATCGTCTAGGTAGCGTTCGTAGACCTGCTGGATCGAAGGCCCGCCCTGGACGGCGATGTTTCCTCTGTTCCTCGGGCCTGAAGGGACTGAGCCCATTTCCTTACCTGGGACACTCACCGGCTCAGCCTCTAGGTTGCAAACGATCTCTTTCGGTACTTTGCATCTGCCCTCCGCAGGAGCCGCAGCTTCAGATTTTGAGATCGGCTCCTCCGCTTCAGAGGTGTGAGTAGGTAAGGGGCTCGATACCCGGTCTTGGTTCGCGGTCATCAGCCACTTTTGCTCCAACTCTCCCGCGACCATTCGTGCTCGCCGGATGGCTTCCGAGTACGAAGACGTACGGAGAGATTGGCTGACCACCGTCTTGCCGATGGTCCGCGCAACGCTTGAAGGCACTCGTGCCCGAAATTGCCAGACTGTTCCGCGCAGCCAGAGCCCGGTCGGACGCTGCTTCGGACGGATTCGGGATGGTC
>NZ_JBFRGW010000069.1:0-11977 GCF_052115545.1 Microvirga sp. 2MCAF35 | reverse complement strand
TGCGCTGCGAGCCTGAAGGTTGATCGAGGGTGGCGCGACGGGCAATCCGGCTCGCTACTGATGTGAATGGAAGAGCCGAACTGCTCCTCGCGCACGGTTCTTTTAGGCGTTTAGACTTGGACCAGCACACGGCTGCCAAGGGCCTCCTGTCGCCGGCTGCGTGACCGGCGGGCAGGACCGTGCCTGCTCCCACAACTTGCGACGCCTCGCGAAGCGCGCCCCTCGTTGGATCAGGCTGTGCAATGATATAGCCAAGGTTGCACGAGTTGTCAAGAACAAAGTGAGAACATAACATTGGCCTGACCGCCTCCTCCCCCGTCATGGCCGCACGTTCGTGACGCGCGAGGGATGACGGCATGACCGTGCAATCCCGCCCTTTGGGGCATTCCCACTCTCGCCCCGTCCCGGTATTGTCCCGCGCAGCCGATGCGCCCTCCTTCGGACGAGGACAAACATGGACGATCTCTCTCTCGCGACCGATTTCCCGCAAGCCACCCGCGAACAATGGCTCAAGCTGGTCGAGGGCGTGCTGAAGGGCGCGGATTTCCAGAAGAAGCTCGTCTCCCGCAGTCATGACGGCATCGACATCCAGCCGCTCTATCCCAAGGCGGAAGAATCCACACCCGTTGCGCGTGAGCAGGCGGGGCGCTGGCGGGTGTCGCAGCGCATGGACCATCCCGACCCCGAGAGGGCCAACGAACTCGCCCTCCTCGATCTCGAAGGCGGCGCCGATGCCCTGACGCTGGTGGCGCACAAGGCTCCGGCCGCGCGCGGCTTCGGCGCGCAGATCGGCTCGCTGGACGATCTCGACAAGACTTTGAACGGCGTGATGCTCGACCTCATCCACCTGCGGGTCGATGCGGGCGGCCATGGCCGACAGATGGCGGCACTAATCCTGGCCCTGGCCGAGCGGCGTGGCCACAAGCTTGCCGATCTCTCCCTCGATCTCGGCCTCGACCCCATCGGGGCCATGGCCGCTCAAGGGAAGATGTCCGCCTCCTGGGACACCATGGCCGGGCGGATGGGTGACACGCTCGGCCACCTGACGGAGCAAGGCTTTGCCGGCCGCGCCTTCCTGGCGGACGGACGCGTCTACCACGAAGCCGGGGCCAGCGAGGCGCAGGAGCTTGCCGCCGTGCTGGCGACGGGCGTCGGGTACCTGCGTGCCCTGGAGACGCCGGGGCATTCGCTCGATGCCGCCCGGCGGGCGCTCTCCTTCCTCCTCGTGGCCGATGCGGACGAGTTCCTCACCGTGGCGAAGCTGCGCGCCCTGCGGCGCCTCTGGGCGCGGGTCGAGCAGGCCTGCGGCCTGGAACCGAGGCCGATCCGCCTCAATGCGGAAACCGCCTGGCGCATGACCACCCGGCGCGACCCCTGGGTGAACATGCTGCGCACGACAGTGGCGGCCTTCTCGGCCGGGATCGGTGGAGCGGATGCCGTGACGGTCCTGCCCTTCACGGCGGCCCTGGGCCTGCCCGATGCCTTCGCGCGCCGCGTCGCCCGCAACATGCAGCTCATCCTGCTCGATGAATCGAACCTGTCGCGCGTGGCCGATCCGGCTGCCGGCGCGGGCGGATTCGAGGCGCTCACCGACGCCCTGTGCGAAAAGGCCTGGGGGCTGTTCCAGGAGATCGAGCGCGAGGGCGGCATTCTGGAGAGCCTCAAAGACGACAAGCTCCAGGCCCGCATCGCCGCTGTCCGGGTCCGACGCGAACAGGCCGTCGCCACCCGCAAGGAACCGATCACCGGTACGAGCGAGTTCCCGAACATCCATGAAGCGGATGTGACCGTGCTGTCTCCCTCCCCCTTGTGGGGAGGGAATAAGGGTGGGGGTGCCGGTGCTGAACTGGATCAGCATAGCGCTCACACCTCCACCTCCTCCCCACAAGGGGGAGGAGGGCAGGTCGCGCCAACGGAAACCTCCTTTTCCTCCCTGGTCCAAATGGCCGGACGGGGTGCAAGCCTGCCCCAACTGGTGGGCACGGCCTCCGGCCCCTCACCCGTCGCCATCGCTCCCCTGCCCTCGACCCGGACGGCCGAGCCTTTCGAGCGCCTGCGCGACCAATCCGATGCCCATTTCGCGAGGACCGGAGAGCGTCCGAAAGTCTTCCTCGCCAATCTCGGACCGATTGCGGCCTTCACCGCCCGCGCCACCTTCGCGAAGAACTTCTTCGAGGCCGGCGGGATAGAAGCCGTCACGAACGACGGATTCTCGGACAATGGCGCGCTTCGAAAGGCGTATCTCGACAGCAAAGCCAGACTGGCCTGCATCTGCTCGACGGATGAAATTTACGAGACACACGCGGAAAAGGCTGCCGAGACCTTGCGTTCGGCCGCAGCGCAGCTCATCGCGCTCGCAGGGAGGCCGGGTGAACGCGAAGAGCAGCTGAACCGCGCCGGCATCACCACTTTCATCTATGCCGGGTGCGACACGCTCAAGGTTCTGAGCGAGGCTCTCAACGAGGCCAGCTCTTAATTCTTTGAGGCGTGCCGCTCATCCCAACCTAGACGGCTCGCTGACCTTCTCCGACCATGCGCCGATAGCATCCGGCTGCCGGATGCCCTAAAATGAGGTGGTTCACAGTGTTTCACTCGTCAAGGGCATCTGCTTTCAGGCCATGACCAGCATCCCGGACTTTTCGAGCGTCGCCTTCGCCGATGCCGCCCTGGCATCCTCCTCTCGGGCCGCATCCGAGCCCTGGCTCACGCCGGAGGGCATCGCCGTCAGGGGAGCCTATGGCCCCGAGGATCGCGCCGGGCTGGATTTCCTCGACACTTTTCCGGGCATCGCGCCTTACCTGCGCGGTCCCTACCCGACCATGTACGTCAACCAGCCCTGGACCGTGCGCCAGTATGCGGGCTTCTCCACGGCCGAGGATTCGAACGCCTTCTACCGCCGCAATCTCGCGGCCGGCCAGAAGGGCCTGTCGGTCGCCTTCGATCTCGCCACCCATCGCGGCTACGATTCAGACCACCCGCGCGTGTCGGGTGACGTGGGCATGGCGGGCGTCGCCATCGATTCCATCTACGACATGCGCACCCTGTTCGCCGGAATCCCGCTCGATCGGATGAGCGTGTCGATGACCATGAACGGCGCGGTGCTGCCGATTCTCGCGCTCTACATCGTGGCCGCCGAGGAACAGGGCGTGCCGCCCGAAAAACTCTCGGGCACGATCCAGAACGACATTCTCAAAGAGTTCATGGTGCGCAACACCTACATCTACCCGCCGAAAGGGTCGATGCGCATCATCTCGGACATCTTTGGCTACACCTCGCAGAACATGCCGAGGTTCAACTCGATCTCGATCTCCGGCTACCACATGCAGGAAGCCGGCGCGACACAGGACCTGGAACTCGCCTACACGCTCGCCGACGGCGTCGAGTACATCCGCGCCGGCATCGCGGCGGGGCTCACCATCGACCAGTTCGCCCCGCGCCTGTCCTTCTTCTGGGCGGTGGGCATGAACTTCTTCATGGAAGTCGCCAAGATGCGCGCCGCGCGCCTCATCTGGGCGAAGCTCGTGAAGGGCTTCAACCCGCAGAACGAGAAATCGCTGCCGCTGCGCACGCACTCGCAGACCTCCGGCTGGTCGCTCACCGCGCAGGACGTGTTCAACAACGTCACGCGCACCTGCATCGAGGCGATGGCGGCGACGCAGGGCCATACGCAGTCGCTCCACACCAACGCGCTGGACGAAGCGCTGGCGCTGCCGACGGACTTCTCGGCGCGCATCGCCCGCAACACGCAATTGTTCCTGCAGCAGGAAAGCGGTACCACGCGCATCATCGATCCGTGGGGCGGCTCCTATTACGTCGAGCGCCTCACCTATGATCTGGCACAGAAAGCCTGGAGCCACATTCAGGAGGTGGAGAGCCTGGGCGGGATGGCGAAGGCCATCGAGGCCGGCATCCCCAAGCTGAAGATCGAGGAAGCGGCGGCCCGCACGCAGGCGCGCATCGATTCCGGCCATCAGAAGATCGTCGGCGTGAACGCTTTCCGCACCACGGACGAAGCCTCCATCGACATCCTGAAGGTCGACAACGCCGCCGTGCGCGCCAGCCAGATCGACAAGCTCAAGCGCCTGAAAGCCGAACGCAACCAGGCCGACGTGGATGCGGCTCTCGATGCCCTCTCACAGGTGGCAGCGTCGGGCGAAGGCAACCTGCTCGACCTCGCCGTGAAAGCGGCCCGTGCCAAGGCGACGGTGGGCGAGATTTCCGATGCGCTGGAGAAGGTCTGGGGTCGTCACCGGGCCGAGATCAAGGCAATCTCGGGCGTGTACAAACGGGAGGTCGGCATGGCGTCGCCAGCCGTGGAAAAAATCCGCCAGCTGGTGGAGCAGTTCGAACACGACGACGGACGTCGGCCGCGCATCCTCGTCGCCAAGATGGGCCAGGACGGGCACGACCGCGGCCAGAAGGTGATCGCCTCGGCCTTCGCCGATCTCGGCTTCGACGTGGATATCGGCCCTCTCTTCGCGACGCCCGCGGAAGCGGCCCGCCAGGCCATCGAGAACGACGTGCACATCATCGGCGTCTCCTCGCTGGCGGCCGGCCATCTGACCCTTGTGCCGGAGCTGAAGACCGAACTCGCCAAGTTCGGCCGCGAGGACATCATGATCGTGGTCGGCGGCGTGATCCCGCCGCAGGATTTCGATGCGCTCTACGAAGCCGGCGCCTCGGCGATCTTCCCGCCCGGCACCGTGATTGCCGATGCGGCCGTGAACCTGATCGGCGACCTGAACAAGCGGCTCGGCTATGGCCCGAAGCAGGCTGCGGAGTGAAACTCCTCAGCTCGCCTTCGCTTTGGGACGAGACATCTCCAACGCTGCCAGTGCCTCGGAAAGGCGCCGTCTCGCCTGGTCGATCTCACCGTGTTCGATCGCATCGAGATCAAGGAAGAGGTCGAGCCCCATGACATGCTCGACGATGACCTGGGGCCTTTGCGCGAGTTCTCCCAGGAGCCCCTCGACCGCATAAGGTACGACCTCACGCTTGATGCCTTTCATGGCAATGGGTTCCAGGGGCCTCGCCCGCACCATGTCCCGCACGAGGGCATAGGTTTCATAGCTCAGGCAGATGCCGCCGGGCTCCGCGATGGCCTGCAGGCGGGCGGCGATATTCGCTTCGGCTCCGATGATCGTGTAGGCCATCCGATCCTCACTGCCGAAATTCCCCACATTGCAGAAGCCCGTATTGATGCCCATGCGCACGCGCATCGGCAGGTCGATCCCCTGCTTGCGCCAGCGGGCGTTCAGTTGCTCCATGTATTGCTGCATGTCGACGGCCATGCGCAGGCAGGCCCTTGCATCCTCCCTGACGCCCTTCGTTTCAGGATCGCCGAAGAAAATCAGGATCGCATCGCCGACGAACTTGTCGATGGTCGCCCCGTGCCGGAGGGCGATGGCGGACATCTCGGTAAAGTATTCGTTCAGGAGCTGCGTCAGGTCCTCGGGCTGCAGTCGTTCGGCGATGGTGGTGAAGTCCTTGATGTCCGAAAAGAAGATCGTGAGCTTCTTGCGCTCGGTGGCGATGGCCACATCCTTCTGGCCGCTGAAGATGCTCTTGTAGATCTGCGGAGACAGATATTTTGCGAGCTTCGTCGAGATCCCGGCGAGGAAGTCGTTCGCCTCGGTCAGTTCCTGGTTCATGCCGCGGATCAGCTTCTCCTGTCGGCGCTGCAGGAAGATGCAGACGAGGCCAGCCAAGGAAGCAAGCGAGAGATAAGCCAAAGAATATTTGAACGAGAAAATATTCGCCAGGATCGGCTGCCTGACCGAGATCTCCTGGATGCCGCGCACGTCGCCGACCTTCCAATCCGTCTTGGGGCTGTCGGGATGCGAATTGTGGCAGCTCACGCAAACGGGCCCCATCACGATCGGCGCGGCCGTCCGGATATTCTTGTCGAAGAGAGAACCCGAAACCTCCACGACAGGCTGCTCGGGATTGGCCCGCAGCCGGGAGAGCGCGCTCCTCTCGAAGTCATCCAGATGATGGGACTCGCGGCCCTTGAATGGCATATCGGAGACGAAGCTGTATTTCACCGAGCCGTCCTGGGCGCTGATGCGCTTTCCGAGCTCGATCGAGAGAGTCGCGGGGATCGGAATGGCCCCGGCGATATCGCGATAATTGTGAGTGACCATGACCGGATCGGGCGTCTGGAGAACACGCCCGACAACGTCGCTGCCGTAAAAGTTCCGAATATCGTCGATGATGCGGCTGGCTTCGCTTGCCTGCATCCGCAGGACGCGCTCCGAAAGGATCTGCAAGTCGAACCAGACGGCGACGGGCAGGCCCAGAACGCCCAAAATTACCGTTGCAATCAGCAGCGTCCCCATCGCACGCTGCTGATAGGAAGCCCGTTCACCCAGTCCAGCCATAGGCAGCCTCACTGTCGAACTTTTGCCGTCGGGACGATCATTTGCCTTTGTCGGCGAGCGTGCAACCCCTAATTCATCAGCGCCCGCGGGCTTCCATTCTTCAGGTGATAATATCCGCTTTGCGGATCACCCCGCCCGATCGATCGCCCGCTTGATCACCTGCTGCACTTCCTTGTTCGTCAGGAAGATGTCGTGGTTGATGATGCCGCCGCCGAACTCCGAGGCGTCCGCGACACGCACGCCGAGCGCTTCCAGCCGCTCGCGATCGGCCGCTCCGGCCCGGACGATGCCGCCGGCGAGACGGCTCGAGACGGCGAGCGCCCGGTCATTGGTGGAGCTGATGACCGTGATCTTCTTCGCGTCGGGCCCAAGCCGTTCGAGGCCGCGGGCGAAAAGGTCGATGTCGATGTCGGGGGCCGCCAGCACGACGGCGCCGATGCGGTCCATGGCGCTCTCGCCGCCCGAGGCCCGCAGCATCCGCAAGGTCTCCAGGGTAAGCAGCGTGCCCATGCTGTGGGCGACGATGTGAATGCGTCCGCCGCTCGGAGTCTTGGCGATGGCGGTGAGCAGATCCTCCAGGGCGTCGCGGGACCACATGGCGCTCTCGCGATCGGCCACGTAGCTGAAGGTGGACGCTGCGGACGGCCAGGTGAACAATCCCGTCGCCCCGGCGAACTTGATCCCCTCGGAGAGATCGATGGTCGAGGTCGCGGCCGTCTCGAAGCTCTCGCGGTAGCCGTGGATGTAAAGCAGAAGATTGTGCCCGAACGCCGCCTGGGCGAAGGCTTGGGCCGCATTGCCGTGGTCCACGTTCTCGACTTTGGCGATGCTCCAGCCGCTGTTGCCGATCAGTGAATCCGAGGGTGGCTTCAAGCGCGCTTCCGCGAAGACGAGATCCGGGGACCGCTCGCTGCTGAACCAGGGTTTCTTGGGCGGATCGCCCACCGGAAGCCGCGTGGTCGCGACCAGGAGCTTCGGATCCCGCGCGAGCCCCACCTGCGACGAGATCGGGCTGGTGAGCGCCGTGTCCTCCCCGAGACAGCCGGACAGGGCAAGGCTTGCGAGGCCGATGAGGACAAGGCGGCGGGCGGGAAGAAGCATGGGGCCGGATTTCAAGAGACAATGAGGGCAGTGCTGTTTTGTCCCCGATCATGGCACGCACAAGGCAGAGAGCCGGCGAAGACACAACCGAGCGGAAATATGGTAACCCAATGGTGAACGTGAGTGTCGCCGCGCCGCCTTGATGCGTCGGCGCCGCCTCCATACGTTGGCCCGATGCTCGCCTTTGTTTCCCGGGTTCTCCATCTCATCCTCGGCCTGTTTCTCCTGCCTCTAGGGGCCCATGCGCTCTGGTGGGCGATGCGCGACGATGTCGCGCCGAGCTGGCGCGCCGCCGACTGGTCGAGCGCGAAGCTCCTGCCCGCCGCATCCGTAGCGCCCCAGGCCATCGTGGCGGTCTACGCGGCCCGGGTCGGCCGCTGGCGCGGCATCTTCGCCCATCACACCTGGATCGTCGTGAAGGAGGCCGGTGCCGGCACCTATACCCGCTACGACAAGGTCGGCTGGGGCAGCCCGGTCCGCACCAACGGCTGGGCACCGGACGGGCGCTGGTTCGGCAATGCACCGCATCCTGTCGTCGTGATCGAAGGCAAAGCGGCCGAACGCTTGATCCCGCAGGTGCAACAGGCGGTTGCGAGCTACCCCTACCAGACCTTCGGCGCCTACAACGCCTGGCCGGGCCCGAACTCGAACACCTTCGTGGCCCACGTGATGCGCTCGGTTCCCGAACTCGATGCCGCGCTGCCGCCCACAGCGCTCGGAAAGGACTGGCAGCCCTGGCGGGACGTCGTCGGCCTGACACCGAGCCGGACCGGTATCCAGGTCTCCCTCGGCGGCTATGCGGGCATCGCTCTCGGCTGGGTCGAGGGGATCGAGGTCGACTTCATGGGCCTCGTTGCCGGCGTCGACGTGCGCCGCCCCGCCATCAAGATTCCCGCCTGGGGACGAATCGGCATGGACCCGATCACTTGGTGAAAGCACGGGTGAGATGCGCTAAACCTCTCCCATGACCGGGGGCTTACCGAAATCGGCAGTGACGGCGGAGATGGTCGCCAGGGGCGACCGGGCCTCGCTCGCGCGCGCCATCACGCTCATGGAATCACGCCGTCCGGACCATCGCGAGGCGGCACGCGCGCTCCTGCAGGAACTGATGCCTCGCACCGGTCGTGCCGTGCGCATCGGCATCACCGGGGTTCCCGGCGTCGGCAAATCCACGGCCATCGACACGCTAGGCTCCATGCTCACCGGAAAAGGGCACAAGGTCGCCGTGCTCGCGGTGGACCCCTCCTCTACCCGCACCGGCGGCGCGATCCTCGGCGACAAGACCCGCATGGCCCGGCTGGCGGCCGATCCCAACGCGTTCATCCGCCCCTCCCCGTCCTCCGGGACGCTCGGCGGCGTCGCGGCCAAGACGCGGGAGACCATGCTGCTCTGCGAGGCCGCCGGCTTCGACGTGATCCTGGTCGAGACCGTCGGCGTCGGGCAGTCGGAAACGGCGGTCGCGGACCTGACCGATTTCTTCCTCGTCCTCATGCTGCCGGGCGCGGGCGACGAGTTGCAGGGGATCAAGAAAGGCATCCTGGAGCTCGCCGACCTGATCGCCGTCAACAAGGCGGACGATGCAGGCGCGAAGGCGAAGGCCGCCGCTGCCGAGTACAAGGCCGCCCTTCACATCCTGTCGCCTGCCTCCCCCGCCTGGACGCCACCCGTGCTCACGGTCTCGGGGCTCACCGGCCAGGGGCTCGACGAGCTGTGGGCGAAGGTTCTGGATCATCGCAAGCGCCTGGAAGCGACGGGAGAACTCGCGGCCAAGCGCCGGGCGCAGGACACGAAATGGATGTGGGCCCTCGTTCACGAGCGCCTGTACGAACGCCTGCACCACGATCCGGCCCTGCGTCGGCGCGTCCCGGCCATCGAGAAGGCCATCGCGGACGGCGCCCTGTCACCCACGGCCGGAGCCGGCGAGATCGTGAAGCTGTTGGGGATCTAGCAGGAAGCTCCTGCTGCCTATCCAAAATTGCACCTGATCCGCGCTGGGAAATCCGTTTCACTCGGTGGATGCCAAAGGCCGTTCACCGAGAGTCGACAACGCCGTGATCGATCGATTGCATCAATTGCCCATTTTCATGGGCGCCGTGATTGTCTGCCTCGTCTTCCTGGTGCCGACCCTGGTCGGCTTGGTGCTGCTGCAGCCCAGATTCGCGCGCCTGATGAGCGGGGAACGCGATCCGAACACGGTGGTCACGCTGCTCCTGAACGTCTTCTCGCTCTATTACGGCGTTCTCCTGGCCCTGCTTTCCGTTGCGGTGTTCGAGAACTACGTCAAGGCGCAGGATGCGGTCGGGCGCGAGGCGTCCAAGGTCATCGCCCTCTACCGCACGTTCAACGCCTATCCCGAACCGGCTCGCACGCCGCTGCTGGATACCCTTCGCCGGTATGTCGACGAGGAGACGGGGCCGGGCTGGGTCGCCCAGCGGACCGATCAGGTTTCCACGCGCGGGACGCAGCTGGTCGACCAGTTGAGCCGCCAGCTCCTCAGCTTCAGGCCCAACAGCGATGCGGGAGAGGACCTGATCCACGAGGCGGCGCTCCGGACCTTCGAAGACTTCATCGAACAGCGCCGCCTGCGCCTTCAGGCGGCAGGGACCAGCATTCCAAGGGTCATCTGGGCGGTCGTCATGGTGGGGGCCGCCCTGAACGCCATCGTTCTGTGGCTGTTCGACCTGAGGCGAACGACTCACTTCATTCTCAGCAGCGTCCTGATGATCTTCGTCGGCCTCGTCGTCTACATGGTCGGCGTTCTCGACCGGCCCTTCCACGGCGCGCACGGCCTCCAGCCGGACGACCTCATCCACACCCGCCTGCAGATGAACCCGAGACCGTGAGGGCCTTCAGGCCATACCCCGGATCTCCGGCGACACCCGGATCTGTCCGACTTCGATGCCGTTCCAGTTCTTGAACACCGGCTGGGCCAGCGCCTCGACGGCCTTGCGCTCGTCGGCGTCCAAGGACAGGAAGCGCAGGACGAGCCCGGCCATCAAGGCCTCGGCCGCGCGGGCATGGCCGTCCTCGACCTTCAGGGCAATCCCATAGCCGAGTTCCGGGAAGGAGGCGCAATAGACACCCTCGGCCCCGACCTTCACGAAGGCCCGCTCGCCGAGAAGCTCCATGAGCTTGGTATCGAAGCGGCCGGTTCCGGCGACCATGAAGGGATGGCGCGCCACGGCCTTGCGGATCCGGGCCGCCGCGGCCTTGCCGTCCCCCGGCAGGCCCGTCCCGGCGCCGAACCGGGCGAATCCGAAAGCCAGGGACGGAAGCGGGATCGCATAGGTCGGGATCGAGCAGCCGTCGATGCCGCTCTTCTCGGCCGTGTGACAGGCGCCCGTGATCTCCTCGAGGGCCTCGCGGACGCTGCGCTGCACCGGATGGTCCGCCAGCACATAGCCCTTCGGGCTCTGGCCCTGGCCGCAGGCCAGGCAAACGAAGCCGGCGTGCTTGCCCGAGCAGTTGTTGTGCAGGGCGCTGGGGCTGGCGCCGGAGGCGGCCAGAGCGCGGTTGGCGGCCTCGCCCATGGGCCAGTGCACGCCGCATTCGAGGCAGCCGGCATCCTGCCCGGCCTTGGCCAGCATGGCCTTGGCGGTCGCCGCATGTTCCGGTTCTCCCGAATGGGACGCGCAGGCGAGCGCGATCTCCTCATCGGTCAGGCCGTATTTGTCCGCGATTCCGCTTTCGACCAGCGGCATGGCCTGGAGCGCCTTCACGGCGGAGCGCGGAAAAACGCGCCGGTCCACATCCCCGATCGACAGAACCGTACCGCCCTCGGCATCGACCACCGAGACGCTGCCCCGATGGCGCGACTCGACGAGACGCCCCCGGGTGACCTCGACTAGAAAAGGATTGTGCATCAATGCCCCGTTGGAAAAGCGGCGGTGTTGTGGAGGCACTGAACCCAGAAGTCAAAGGGGACGTTGTTGCAATAGTGAGAAAAGGCGCCCCGAAATCGTTCGATGCCGTGGGTTGCTGCAGGGCTCCTGCCACTCTAAACCCAAGGTTCGAACAAATTGGGAGCTCTCGATGCGTGTGGCGATGATCGGTTCGGGCTATGTGGGCCTGGTGTCGGGCGCGTGCTTTGCGGATTTCGGCCACGAGGTGTGCTGCGTCGACAAGGATCCGGCCAAGATCGAGGCCCTCAACCGCGGCGCCATCCCGATCTTCGAGCCCGGCCTCGATGATCTCGTGGCCAAGAACGTGCGCGAGGAGCGCCTGACCTTCACCACCGATCTGGCCCAGGCGGTCCAGCACGCCGAGGCCGTGTTCATCGCGGTGGGCACCCCGTCCCGCCGCGGCGACGGCCATGCCGACCTGTCTTACGTCTACCAGGCCGCCCGCGACATCGCCGCCGCCCTGGACGGCTACACCGTCATCGTCACCAAGTCGACCGTGCCGGTGGGCACCGGCGACGAGGTCGAGCGCATCATCCGCGAGACCCGGCCCGAGGCCGAGTTCGCCGTGGTGTCCAACCCGGAGTTCCTGCGCGA
>NZ_JBFRGW010000068.1:0-12412 GCF_052115545.1 Microvirga sp. 2MCAF35 | reverse complement strand
GCTACAAGCCACCCGCACCCGAGGTAGTGCTATGGCCGGCTGCGCAACCCAGACCAGCTCCGCAGGCCACACCCACCGTAGCCCCACGACCCATCATGCACTAACATTAACCCCGTACCACCTCGCGGGGGCTGGCCACGATGTACACACCGGCGGTGTCTCCGCGGTAGTCAAGCATGTCGATGCCATCACCGCCGTCCATGGTGTCGGCACCTGCACCGCCCTGGATGATATCGTTGCCGGTATAGCCATAGAGGATGTCGTTGCCGTCGCCGCCGTAAAAAAACTCGGAACCGGATCCGCCATAGGTTGCGTCATTGCCCGACGTGCCGAGGCTCATGCGAACCGTGAAGCTCGATACCTCACCCGTCGGGACCGTGGAATTTGCTCCGGCACCGCCCGCATAAACGATAAGATTGCCTGGATGAATGTGGCCATCCGAGAAGTGCTCGTCGCGAGATTCATAAAGAAAATTAGGTGGCCAGACATTGGACTCGCCATAGAGCCACATGTCGAAATTATACTCTAGGCGAAGCAGTTCTCTATGCGTTGAACTGTAACTACTCGGCATCGTAACCGGCGCAAAAATCCTCATATCAATATAGATCTGGTTACCGTTCTCATCCGTCAGGCCGCCATCAACTCCGCCCCCGTCGTCCTCACAATAGTCCTCCGGCACTGGGTTTGTCTGTGCATAAGGATTAATTGCGGGCGCCTTATATGATGACCCCGTTCCCGAACCGCCGGTGACATTCCCCGTGATCCCACCCCCCGTGCCGGTCCCCCGTACGCAATGCCCCCGCCACCCTTGTTATTCCAAAAATCAAAAAAGCTCTCAGGAGATCTTCGGCCATGGAACCCTCTTACTTCATATCCACGGCTAAGGTTGCGTCTAGCTTTGCCGCGATGAATTGAAACGTTATAAAATAATACAATAGCTGCTACGATATTGGGGTTGCGCTTCAAACAAATCAATTCGCCGTGCAATTGCACAATCTGGCCAAGCGGATCGGCTACATCCGTTCGAGACAGTCGCTCTGCCAAGCGCCTGGGATCGACCGACGTTGCCACTTGGGCAACGCCAATCCTTCCTAACGCAGAAGGGCCGGTCGTGAGACCGGCCCTTGCCGTCTGGTCTAGAGATGGCGTGCGGATCAGATCAGGACGAAGTTGGCTGACGTCAGCACCAGGCCGGCCGCCAGATGCGCGAATTTCACCTGCGCTACTCCGCCGACTCCATCCGCATCGTAGGACAGATCCCCCGTCGCGGCGTTGTACACGATCTGCGCTCCCGCCGTCGTGGCACTCGCCCCCACCTTCAGGGTCGCCGAAGCGAACACGCTCCGGCTCAAGCCGATCCAGTCCTCAGCCGCGCTGAAGCCGACGATCTCGTCGACGTTCGTGGTGGCATTCAGCGCCGTGTCGAACACGAAGGTGTCGCGGCCCGCCTCGCCGTGCAGCGCGTCGTTGCCCGCGCCGCCGACCAGACGGTCGTCACCGGCCCCGCCCGCAAGCAGGTCATTGCCGGATCCGCCCTCGAGCCAGTCGTTGCCATTGCCACCCCACAGGGTGTCGGCGCCGTCGGCACCGGCCAGGATGTCGTTACCGTCCTGGCCGTTGAGCTCGTTGGCATCGGCCGAGCCGTAGACCGTATCATGGCCCGAGCCGCCGACCACGTTCTCGAAGCCGCTGATCACGTCGCCCGCCGCCTGACCGGCCACATAGCCGGTGCGCAGATCGACCAGAGCGCCCTCCGCGCTGCCATAGACCAGCGTGTCGGTGCCAGCGCCGCCGTCGAGCGTGTCGGCGCCCGCGCCGCCGGACACGACATCGTTGCCGTTGCCGCCCTCGAGCCAGTCGTTGCCATTGCCACCCCAGAGGGTGTCGGCCCCGTCCGCCCCGGCCAGGATATCGTTGCCGCCCTGACCGTTCAGTTCGTTGGCCTCGACGCTGCCGTAGACCGTGTCGTGGCCCGAGCCGCCGACCACGTTCTCGAAGCCGCTGATCACGTCGCCCGCCGCCTGACCGGCCACATAGCCGGTGCGCAGATCGACCAGAGCAACCTCGGCACCACCATAGACAAGCGTGTCGGTGCCATCGCCGCCGCTGAGCGTGTCCGCACCCGCACCGCCCTGGATGATGTCGTTGCCAGCACCGCCCATGACGAGGTCGTTACCGTCATCGCCATAGAGGCTGTCATTGCCGGCGCCGCCCAGGAGCGTGTCATGGCCGCTGCCGCCAGCAAGGAGATCATCGCCCCCTTGCCCGTTCAGCTCGTTGGCGCCAGCACTTCCGTAGAGAGTGTCATTACCAGCGCCAGCAATCACATTCTCGAAGTTGAGGATGACGTCGCCTGCGGCTTGGCCACCGACTGCGCCTGTGCGTAGATCAACGTAGGCATTGCTCGAAGCCGTATAGACGAGTGTGTCGATGCCATTGCCGCCATTGAGGGTATCGGCACCCGCACCGCCAGCAATCATATCATTGCCATCGCCTCCGAGGATCAGATCGGCATTCGCGCCCCCGGAAATCGAGTCATTGCCATTTGCTCCCATCAGCCAGCCACTGCCGCTGATGGTATCGTTTCCTGACGTGCCGACGGTGACCTGAGTCTTTGAACCGGAGGATGTTTCCAAGCTGAAGCTTCCGATCCGCTCCTGACCCGTTTTATCGTCTACAAAGCGGATGTTTTGCATCCGCACCTTTGAGCCAAGTTGTACATAGGCCCCTTTTCCCTCGCTCCATGCTGAGGACAGGGGCGTATCGACGATCTCAAAGTGCATTTCGGGCTGGAGAGGCGCGTCACTCTCCTCAGATTCGTCGTCAGAAAGGTCGCGGATATCAATTACAATCGGATCCGCAGAGATTAAAAGTGGGATCGCGTTCTCTCCTAGTGTCGCATCATCGGAGCCGATCTCACCGTCAGCCTCGTCCCTCAAATCCAGAATAATCGCCTCAGCATGAACGACATATTCTTCTGTCTCATCCTCAAGCGAATTGCCATTTTCTGGCGCATCCCCGATATGCAGCACGATGGCGTCACCGACGATCACCTTCTGCCCATTTACATACCAAGTCCCCGGGAGCTTACGCCCTTGTGCATCCCTCGGCACATGATTGAATAGGTTGGAGCCCGGATTCGAAACACGGACGCTCCCGCCGACCAGTCGCCCGTCATCATCGAAGAAATAGTAATTTCCGTCGATATACCGCTGCTGCCACTCTTCAGGTATGTTGGGAGGTGGTAGTTGTCCAACGACCTCCATATCGATATATGTGCCTTCCGGAATTTCAGAACCCCAATCGAAGTCCGGACTCCCGCCTGTAGGAGCGCCTGTGATCGGGCGGCCCAGATTTGTTCCCCAGTAGGAGCCGAGACTTCCGCTGAAGAACTCGAACATCGCCTGCTGAATGGAAAACGTCATAACATCTACTCCTGGCCCGCAATTGGGCGGCCAGAGAAATGCTACTGAATATTATTACATTTTCTATAAGCTCACGGTTGCGCTTGAGGGATAACCCCCGCAGAAAAGTTGCAATTTTGTTGCACTAAGTGCGCTGGCACACCAGAATCTTGCGCTCTGGAATTCTGCCTTAAGTGGTGTCCGCTTTCCTCAAGTCATTTCGTTCGCTTTGAAGCTGTCGTCCTTGGTCAGAAATGCTTTGAACGGCGACGAGATGGCAGCACCCGACTCTCCAAATCTGCAACCGATTCTGCGCTGATTCCATTTCGGCGATTCTGAGGCACGTTTTCCCGGATTCACGGGATTTCCGGGCTTGGAGCGTTTTTTTACCGTACTTGCCCTCCCCATCATCCATTGATGCGCCGGCACAACATCTCGCCCCATTTCGCGCCGGCTCTGCGCCGCCACAGCTTGGCCGGAGAAAAATCTCTGAAAGGATTCTCAGAGGAGTCTCCAAGGCTTAGCTAGTTTTCCACATTCTTAACACTTCTCCACTATATATAGTTGGAACCACGGGCCACGACACAAGTTCTTGACGTAAGGCTCGCAACACGACTAGCTTGCCGGGGTACCGATCAGAGACCGGCGGCCGACCTCGAAAGGGCGGCTGGAACCTCCCCAGAGTAAGCGTCAGAGCTCCGTGGCAAAGGGTTGCCGCGCGGCCTGTGGCGTCTGGAGAAGGTCCGTAACTCGGGCGGTTGCGTGTGGCGGTCCGCAGAACGGACCGTTGGGGCGTCGAACAATAATTTGGGCTGATGAGCTGCGGGGCAAATCGCGGCCACGGGGACGTTTGTCCTCAGTATTTAGGAATGTGACAATGCGGATCGAGCGGCGTTATACGAAAACCGGCCAATCGCCTTATTCCTCCCTCGCCTTCCGGCTCGCCACGAGCGAGATCCGCAATCCGGATGGCTCGGTCGTCTTCAAGCTCGACAACATCGAGGTGCCGGAGACCTGGAGCCAGGTCGCGTCCGACGTGCTGGCGCAGAAGTATTTCCGTAAAGCGGGCGTTCCGGCCCGTCTGAAGAAGGTCGAGGAGAACGACGTTCCTTCTTGGCTGTGGCGCTCCGTGCCCGACGAGGCGGCGCTTGGCCAGCTCCCCGAGGATCAGCGATTCGGCTCCGAAATTTCCTCCAAGCAGGTCTTCGACCGCCTCGCCGGCTGCTGGACCTATTGGGGCTGGAAGGGCGGCTATTTCTCCTCCGAGGAGGATGCCCAGGCCTTCTACGACGAGCTGCGCTTCATGCTCGCCAACCAGATGGTGGCGCCCAACTCCCCGCAATGGTTCAACACCGGCCTGCACTGGGCCTACGGCATCGATGGCCCCGGCCAGGGCCACTATTACGTGGACTACAAGACCGGCAAGCTGACCAAGTCCAAGTCGGCCTACGAGCATCCGCAGCCGCATGCCTGCTTCATCCAGGGCGTCGAGGACGATCTGGTGAACGAGGGCGGCATCATGGACCTGTGGGTGCGCGAGGCGCGCCTGTTCAAGTACGGCTCCGGCACCGGCTCCAACTTCTCGAAGCTGCGCGGCGAGGGTGAAAAGCTCTCCGGCGGCGGCCGCTCGTCCGGCCTCATGAGCTTCCTCAAGATCGGCGACCGGGCCGCCGGCGCGATCAAGTCGGGCGGCACCACGCGCCGCGCGGCCAAGATGGTCGTGGTCGACGTCGATCACCCGGACGTCGAGAGCTACATCGACTGGAAGGTGAAGGAGGAGCAGAAGGTCGCGGCTCTCGTGACCGGCTCCAAGCTCGGCAACAAGCACCTCAAGGCCATCATGAAGGCCTGCGTGAACTGCGAGGCCGAGGGCGATGCCTGCTTCGATCCGGAGAAGAACCCGGCTCTGAAGAAGGAGATCAAGCTGGCCCGCCGGGTCATGATCCCGGACAACTATATCAAGCGCGTCATCCAGTTCGCGCGCCAGGGCTACACGGATATCGACTTCCCGATCTACGACACCGATTGGGATTCGGACGCTTATCTCACGGTCTCCGGCCAGAACTCGAACAACTCCGTCTCGCTCACCGACGATTTCCTGCGCGCCGTGGAAAACGATGCCGACTGGCATCTCAAGGCCCGCAAGGACGGCAAGGTCCTGAAGACCCTGAAGGCCCGCGACCTGTGGGAGCAGATCGGCCATGCCGCCTGGGCGTCGGCCGATCCGGGCCTGCACTTCAACACCACCATGAACGACTGGCACACCAGCCCTGCCGGTGGCCGGATCCGGGCGTCGAACCCGTGCTCGGAATACATGTTCCTGGACGACACGGCGTGCAATCTCGCCTCGGCCAACCTGCTGCAGTTCTTCGACCGCCAGAACCACAAGTTTGACGCCGGCTCGTTCGAGCATGCCTGCCGCTTGTGGACCGTCGTGCTCGAAATCTCCGTCATGATGGCGCAGTTCCCGTCGAAGGAGATCGCGCAGCTTTCCTACGAGTACCGCACCCTCGGCCTCGGCTTCGCCAATATCGGCGGCCTGCTCATGACCATGGGCCTGCCTTACGATTCCGATGCGGGCCGTGCGCTCGGCGGCGCGATCACGGCGATCATGACCGGCGTGTCCTATGCCACATCGGCCGAGATGGCGGGCGAACTCGGGCCGTTCCCGAACTACAAGGCCAACGCGAAGCACATGCTGCGCGTGATCCGCAACCATCGCCGCGCGGCGCATGGACAGGCGGAGGGCTATGAGGGCCTCGCCGTCAATCCGGTCCCGCTCGATCACGCCTCCTGCCCGGACGCCGATCTCGTCGCCCATGCGAAGGCGGCTTGGGATCGTGCCCTGGAACTCGGCGAGACGAACGGCTACCGCAACGCGCAGGCCACCGTCATCGCGCCGACCGGCACGATCGGCCTCGTGATGGATTGCGACACGACCGGCATCGAGCCCGACTTCGCGCTCGTGAAGTTCAAGAAGCTCGCCGGCGGCGGCTACTTCAAGATCATCAACCGGGCCGTGCCCGACGCGCTGCGGACCTTGGGATACCGCGAGTCGGAGATCGCCGAGATCGAGGCCTATGCGGTCGGCCACGGCTCCATGAAGCAGGCGCCCGCCATCAACCCGGGCTCGCTGCGGGCGAAGGGCTTCACGGACGAGAAGATCGACGCGGTGGAGAAGGGCCTGAAATCGGCCTTCGACATCAAGTTCGTCTTCAACCGCTGGACGCTCGGCGAGGACTTCCTCACCGGCAAACTGAAGGTGCCTGCGGAAAAGCTCAACGATCCGTCCTTCGACCTGCTCTCTTTCCTCGGCTTCTCGAAGGCCGACATCGAGGCCGCGAACATCCACATCTGCGGAGCGATGACGCTGGAAGGCGCGCCCTTCCTGAAGCAGGAGCACTATGCGGTGTTCGATTGCGCCAATCCCTGCGGCAAGATCGGCAAGCGCTATCTCTCGGTGGAGAGCCACATCCGCATGATGGCGGCGTCGCAACCCTTCATCTCGGGTGCGATCTCCAAGACCATCAATATGCCCAACGACGCTACCGTCGAGGATTGCAAGAACGCCTACATGCTCTCCTGGAAGCTGGCGCTGAAGGCGAACGCCCTCTACCGTGACGGCTCCAAGCTCTCGCAGCCGCTCAACTCCGCCCTCATCGCCGATGAGGACGAGGATGCGGAGGACGCCGCCGAAACGGTCGCCGCCCTCCCCGCCGCCGCAAAGGCAGCGCACGTGTCGGAAAAGATCGTGGAAAAGATCGTCGAGCGTGTCGTCGCCCTGCGCGACCGCGAGAAGATGCCCGACCGCCGCAAGGGCTACACCCAGAAGGCCGTCGTCGGCGGCCACAAGGTGTACCTGCGCACGGGCGAATATGACGACGGACGCCTCGGCGAGATCTTCATCGACATGCACAAGGAAGGCGCCGCCTTCCGGGCCATGATGAACAACTTCGCCATCGCGATCTCGCTCGGCCTGCAATACGGCGTGCCGCTGGAGGAATACGTGGAGGCCTTCACCTTCACGCGCTTCGAGCCAGCGGGCTTTGTCCAGGGCAACGAGCGCATCAAGTCTGCGACCTCGATCCTCGACTACGTGTTCCGCGAGCTCGCGGTCTCGTATCTCTCCCGCAACGACCTCGCCCACGTGGACCCGTCGGAAGCAGGCCCCACCACCATCGGGCAGGGCGAAGCCCAGTCGAAGGCGCCAGAGCCCGCACCGGCCACGGCCATCGTGTCCCGCGGCTTCACCCGCGGCTCCGTCGACCGCCTCATGCTGATCCCCGGCGGCGGTGGCAGCGCCACCGGCATTATTCAGCGCACGGGCGGCATGACGGTCGGCGCGAACGCGCTGAAGAGCGAACTCGCCCAGCCCGCCGCGCAGGCAGAGGAAAAGGTCGGCGAAGCCGAGATGTCCAAGCTCGCCTTCGCAGCCCCCGCCCCCTCGGTCGCCGACCGGCGCGCCGAGGCCAAGATGAAGGGCTATGTCGGCGAATCCTGCCCCGAATGCGCGAACTTCACGCTGGTGCGGAACGGGACATGCTTGAAGTGCGATACCTGCGGCAGCACGACGGGGTGCTCGTAAAGAAACTTAGCTGTTGATGTTTATGATGGCGCTCTGAGAGTGGAACCAAAGTTAGGCTGGATTCACCCTTCAGCCTGACTCAATTGTCACAGCAGCCCGCCGCAGTCGCCGGCGTGCTGAAAAGGCCAGGCTTATTGGACCTTAAGGTTCACAGTATCGAACCTGAAGCTTGGCCCAGATGAGTCAACACCTCGCCGCATTCAGCGGGGCCCCTTGAGAATAGACCAATCCGGTAGCAGCGGCAGGCGCGAGCCTGCCGCAAAAACCCGAACGGAACATATCCGGAACCTTGGCCGAAAGCGCGCATACGGCAGCGCAGGCTGAGGATCAACACAGAGCCTTCGAAGGCTCAGAACAGGATTTTCGATGAGTAACTCTTGGAAATACGATCGCGCCAAGGAACAGATCGACCAAAGGATCAAGGAGGTCGAGAAGGTCGAGATCGTCGACTACACCCGTGACATGACCTTGGAGTCAATCCCGAGAAACAAGGCCTATCGGATGGATGCAGTGCATCTGTATGCAGACATCCTCAACCTGACCGACCTTCTCGGGACCACCGACACCGAAGGCGAGACGTGCCATAAGCGAACCTTGAGGTTCCTGAACCTCCACTACCGGGCTGTGAGCAGGATCCTGTCCCGTTGCGAGGCCAGGCGCGTCGACTTCCACAACCAGCGCCTCCATGCCGTGGTTGCGAAGCCGTATGGGGAGGACGAGGAGACCGATCGCGTCAATCGCGCCGTCGCGATTGCTCAGTTGATCATCGACGTTCTTGCGGAAACCGGCGACGACGATGAGAAGATCCCGAACGCCGTAGTGCGGATGGGGATCGACACCGGGCGTGCCCTCGTCGTCAACAACGGCCGGAACGGCGGGCGTGAGCCGCTTTTCCTGGGCAGTCCCGCCAACAAGGCGGCGAAGCTGGCGTCGAATGGAAAGGCCAAAGGGATATTCCTGACGAACGCCGCCCGGACCGCGATCGGCCTGGACGCCCTGGATGAGGGCAAGGACGCCACAACGCCCCTAACGACAGACGAGATCAAGGCCTGCCAGGAGGCAGCCGATCTCGGTGTCGGCAAGGAAACGATCGTGAAGGAATGGCGCAAGGACAATGACGAGAATCCGATTGGAGCCTTCAAATTCTCCCGTCCCACACCTCCCCTGCGAAACCTCGACATCAGTATCCTCACGCCCGGTAATTCAAGGCGCTTCGAGGCCGTGTCGGTCTATGCGGACATCGACAACTTCACGCGGTATGTGGATGACCACATCGATGATGAACCGGAAGATGTCGTTAGGTGCCTTCACGTTCTGCGATCGGAACTCGACCGGGTGCTGACGTCCGATTTCGGTGGATGCAAGGTCCGCTTCATCGGGGACTGCATTCACGGGCTCCTGCTGGAGGGCACGGCTCACACGACAGACGCGGAGGCGACCGTCTCGACGGCGACTTTATGTGCCGGGGCTCTCCGCAGCAGCTTCGACCTTGCGCTTGAGCGGTTGAAGGAGAAAGAGGTCGATATCGATAATCTCGGCCTCGCCATTGGTTTCGACTATGGACCGATGACGGTAACACGGCTCGGCATCCAGGGGCGGCGGACGCGCTGCTCGGTCAGCCGTGGCGTTATTTCCTCCGAGGATGAGCAGCGTAGGTGCGAAGGACTCGAGACGGCAATCGGCCTTGCCGCCTACAAGACTGGCACGGAGGCCGTTCGGACGCTCTTCGGCTCCAGCCGCAAGCGGAGCCGGCTGACCTATGACGATGCGGTCGAGGGCTTGGCCGCCGACAACGACAAGACAGCGAAGGCAGCAGTCGTCGCTGCCTATGTCGTGACCAGCCCGGCCCTTGCCAAGGCGGCCGAGAAGCCGATCCGGCCCTATTCTGCAGATCTCGGATGACGATAGGCCCGCTGGCAATCCTGCGGGATACGGCGGCCGAGCACCATGCGGTCCTCGTCGACTATTCCGGCGACTGGGCGACTTTCACAGTTGCTCCGCCGCGACCGTCGGGAGCTCCGCCGACGATCTACCGGATCCGTGTGACGGCGAACGGCAGTACGGTGTCCGCTCAGGAGGAAACGACCTCGTTGCTCCCCGGGTGGTGTCCCGAGCGGCATATCAACGGCGACGGATCCTTCTGCCTCTATTGGGCGGAGGCCGAGCCGCTCGTGATTGCTTCGCCTGATGAAGCGCGGGAATGGTGGACCAAGCTCCTCGCTTTTCTCAGGAGGCAGGATACAGCCCGGAGCCAGAGGAGATGGCCCGGCAAGGCCGACGCCCGTGCCCATGGGCCAGAAGCGGCAAGGCACCAGGCTGAAGCCGAACGTCTCGCCGTGGCCTTAGGGGAGACCTTCGTCCAGAATCTGAAGTCCGGTCGCTTCACGACGAAGCGGCACGCGGTCAAGGGGGAGCATAGGATCCAGCTGCTTCGCGATGGCCGCAAGCTCATTTCCGTCGTGGAGCGGCACCACAGGGTCATGACCCAGCGAGCCCTCTGCAAATGTGACGAGGCAGAGCGTCTTGGGCTCCCTCTCCGGTCCTGTGGAATCCATGCCCGAGAACTCACTGCGTTTACGCTCGCGATCGATGGCTGGAGGCGAGCCGAGCAGAAGTTCTCCAAAACCCTAAAAGACCTTGATTTCCGCTGCTGCGGGACACTGGATGAATGCCCTTTGGCAATATGAGGCGATGATAAAGAACATGATGATTCCGCAAAGACCGGACCGTGGCGTGCCAAGCCAAGCACATCAGATCCCTTGGTCCAAGCCGCTGATACTTTCCAGGAGATGTTCGTGACGACAATGCCCAACAAGGAAACGGGGATTGATCTCTTCCTGACCCGTTTCTGTCCTGATGCAGCGCTCATCCGAGAGGTTCTCACCAAGACTGAGCGGCTGCGGCCATTGAACGATGGCGAAACCCTCTGTGAACCGGAGTCGCCAGCATACTGCTTCTGGATTGTAGATCGCGGAGAGATCGATGTCAGGCTCGGCCCGAAGATCGTGCGCCGAAGCCGTGGCGATCTCATCGGCGAAGCGGCCTTCTACCGACCGAATGGCTCAGCGGGCCTTCCACTCCGAGGAGCCGCTATGATTGCGAACGGGCCTGCCGCCGTGTGGGAAATCGACAGCTCGGACATCAGCGACATGACGGTCGAGCAAAGAGCCTGCTGGCACGAAACGGTTGGGCGCTGCCTCACAGCCAAACTTGATGACGCCACAAGTCAACGGAAAGATCTTATCGAGAACCGTAAGGATATTGATCATCTCCTCCGTCGTTTTGTATGCGATGATGGCTTGCACGCCGCTTACGCCGCGCTGCATCGCGGCGTTACGGAACGGATCAAACCTGTCCGTACATCGGCCATCGTTTGGTTCAGCGATCTTGCAGGCTTCTCTACGTACGCAAAAGATCTTGATCCTTCGCAGGTAGCCGGCGTTCTCCGAGAGCTCCTCGACATTCAGGCGAAGGCGATCATTGATGCCGGAGGCCAGATCGACAAGACCATGGGCGACGGCTTGATGGGCTTCTGGCGCGTGCCGGACCATGGCCGTATAGGCTTGTACACTCCGAAAGCGATGCAGGCTGCTTTGGAGGCATCGGATCGGATCAGCGCGATGGTCACGGCAAAGGAGCTTCCGCTCGACGTGCGCATTGGCATTCACTTGGGGGAAGTCATCATGGGGGACTTTGGAGCGTCCGATCGGATCGGGTTCACGCTTGTCGGCGAAACTGTCAACAGCGCCGCTCGCTATGAGCAGGCACGGCTCTGCACCGAAGGGCGGCCCCTGGGCCGTGTGAGAGTAAGCGACACCTTATTCGGGCACTTGGCGGACGAGCAGATCAAAACTCGCTTTCGTGGTGAGTTGCGTCATCTACCCTCTAAGAACGGGCAAGTGTTTTCGGCGTTCGTATCTTGCGACTGAGTAAAAGGCGGCAGCCGGATTGCAGGGAGTTGACCTCAGTGACAGCAGCCACGCTCGACCAGCAGTGTAGTGTAGAGCCGGATCATCGTTCCAGTGCTATGCCTAGCTAGAGTGAATGGCACTGGAAAGGCCCAACCCTTTCAGGAGAGCTGCCATCGAGTAATATAGCGGCGCAAATCGAAGGCGACCGATCCAGTCACCCGAAAGCAAGAATGCCTTCGTTTGGCCCCTCAGGCGATATTTACGGCTGGTCTAGCCTGTCCTTGGCAGCTTGCATTGCCGTCACCCGCGGCACGACCGAGTGGGCCACCTTCAATTCTGAGTCCCAGGCTACTTTGGCCAGCCCCCGCGAGGTGGTCCGGGGTTAATGTTAGTGCATGATGGGTCGTGGGGCTACGGTGGGTGTGGCCTGCGGAGCTGGTCTGGGTTGCGCAGCCGGCCATAGCACTACCTCGGGTGCGGGTGGCTTGTAGCCGAGCGATGACGAGCGATGA